>DATEQL010000756.1:0-3246 GCA_035272665.1 Allostellaceae bacterium | reverse complement strand
GGGGTGCGGCAGGTTGCCACAGTTTGCAAGTGCCAAATCTTAAGGGATCGCAAATATTTGTGGTCCAATTTGCGCGAACTAATCGGAAAAACGAGGAAAGTTTATGGTACGTTTGGGTCGCCCGTTCGAGGACAACCGCGTTACCGCAATCGAATACGGTCTGATCGCCGCGGAGAAAGCGATCAAATACGGAGTGATCGCGATCACAATAGTTTCTATCTTGGCGACTGTCGGCGTCAACCCTATCGCGGTCTTCTCGGAGGTCGTCGGGGGCCCGCAATTGCCCTAACCGCGCCAGAGAGCGGAGGTGACCACCGGTCGGTCTACAGTGTAATGTACGCGATATTTCTCTCGTCCGCGAGCTTGCCCGCGGTCGCACTGGCCTCGAACAATCTCGATCAATTCCGCCAGCCGGAGCACCGTGAGCTATTGCTGTCGGGCCTATGCCTGGCGGCCGGCGAGACGACGTGACAGTGGCCTCCGCCTCTGGCCCGTCCCCGAGAAAGCGCCTAACCCAAGTAGTCCTAACCCGAATATCCTGCGCCGGCACCTCCAGCACCTCCGCGAGCGCCAGCCCCGCATCAGCCCCGTGCCGCACCAGCGCCTTCGACCAGCGTCGGCCGGACCGCGGCCGTCGCCTCGGGTCGCGCTCCTCGGTGTCGGCGGTCTAGCCGGCGGTCGCGACGCCAGTCCCACTCCTACCGGGCCGAACTTCGCGAGGATTGTCGCCGAGGGTCCGAATAAGGGGTGGGCGGATCAGTGGGTTTTCCCGCTAGGCAATCCGTCGCGGACCGCAGAGGCGACGATGTCAGATGCGCGCCGGTGCAAGTATTGGGGATGAGCCTCGAGATAACGTTGAACCACCAGCTTCACCCGGGGCGGGGAAGGCCTGGGTTTGGCCCTCATGCCTTGGGGCTCGTCAGCGAGGCATCGGCCTCTCCCTACTCGGCCGCTTCGTAGCTCGCCGCACCTCGTGAAGCGTGCCGGCGCATCAGCGTCTTGACGTTGAAATAGGCAATAAGCCCCGCGAACAGGATCATCACGACGAAGTGGGTTTGCCCGACGATCAGCGAAGCCAGGTTGGGTGGCAAGCGCCGCAGGATGTCGATCCGCAGGAAGACCTCATTCACCCCGACGGCGATCAGGATGTAAACGCTCGCCAACATGCCGGTCAGGTGCAGGTGGACCCAGCTGGAAGCCGCCAACTTGAAATGCGCCCCGGCAAGATCGGCGGCAATCAGCACCATCACAACGATCGCCAGCCAGTGCGGAAAGAAGAAAATCCCGAGACGATAGATCGCCAGCGCGGTCAGGCTGGTGACCAGCATGGCGGCGGCGTAAATCCGGCCGCGCAATTTGTGTACCGGCGTGCCTTTCGGTCGCGCGAGAACAAGGAGGGCAAGCGCAATCGCCACTAGGCTGGCGACGAAATGCACCCATCCGAACGGCAACAGGTCGAGGTTCATGACAATCCTTCCGCGGCATCAATCAACCACGAACAGAGCCTGCGCGCATTGCCCGGACCCGAGCCTCCGTGGGTGCAGATCTAGGCCGTAGCCGGAAGCGAGCAGGTTCGGTGCCCGGTCGCCGGCGGTCGCGATGACCGCGCGCGGCGGCGGCGTCGACAGCGCCGAGCGAGCTATTCGACACGGTGCAAGCGTCTCCTCGTCGGTCAGGTAGAGCTGCAAAGTAGCGGCAGATGGCCTCGATCCCGACGATTCCAAGCACCGCCGATGCCGACGCTATCAACAGGGCTATGTTTCCCAGCTCCCTGTACGTCGGCAGCATGAGGAACTCGAAGGTGGTCTTCGATCGCGGCGAAATCGGTGCGGGCTGATCGGCTTGGCGCAAGGCAAGGCGGGTCGCGGGGTCATCGGGCGTGCGGCGAATGTTGGCCGAAGATGGTTGACCGGTGGTTAGCAACGGAGTTTCTAGCCGCATGACTGGTTTCGACGAACCGCAACGCGGGCTCGCGGCTGGGTCAGCTCCGAGGAGCATGACCGCGCCGTCGCGCGCTGGCGCACCGACGAGAGGCTGCTGAACGCTATCGATCAGTTTGTGCTTATCATGTTCGGCGCTGACGAACGAGGCACGCCCCGCCGACCAGCCCCATCAGCGCCGTGCGCGTTAGGTCCTTCCGCGTCGGCAGGTGCACGATGTGAGCGTGGATCGCTTCTAGCTCGGCTTCGATCACGGCGAAGTCAGTGTGCGTCTGGCTGACCTGGCGGAGCGTGAACTGGTTGTTCGTCGGGTATGCGCGCGATCGTCGGCTGAAGCTGAGCTTCAATGACCCAGGCTTGCGGCTTCACCAATGGGAGAGTGGAAATCTATTGGGTCTGGGATCGCCGTTAGGGGTTCGAATTTCTCAAAGATTTTAAGTAAATTTCTCCAGGATTTTAAGTAAAAGCATCTGAGCCGCGTCCTTGTTTGATGGCACGAGTGCGAACGTTCGGGTAGCGTCAAGCAGCATCTCGAAGAGAAAGCCGCGAACTTAAGGAGCCGCCCGCATGCCGGCCCGCATTCTTGTCGTCGATGACGATCCGACAAATGTCGAAGTGCTGACCGCCTGGCTCGAATCAGAGCACTCCGTCGTCAGCACGGCCGCCGACGGGTTCGAGGCGCTGGCGAAAATCGAGGCCGAAAAGCCCGACATCGTCTTGCTGGACGTGATGCTACCGGAGATGGACGGCTTCGAGGTCTGCCGGCGCATCAAATCCGATCCGGCCACGGAGCACATTCCGGTCATCATGGTGACGGCCCGCTCGGACGTCGACGACCTCGTGAAAGGCTTCGAGGCCGGCGCCGACGATTTCGTCACCAAGCCGTTCAGTGGCCTCGCGCTCATGGCGCGTGTGCGCGCGCAGTTACGGCAGAAGCAGCGCTACGAAAGCATCCGCGAGCAGTTGCGGGTCGATCCGCTGACCGGCGCCTTCAACCGCGGCTACTTCGACGTGCACGCGTGGAGGCTGGCCGCGCGCTGCCGCGCGGCGCGGAAGTCGCTTGCCGTTCTCATGCTCGATGTCGACAACCTAAAGCAGGTCAACGACGCGCACGGCCACGCCGTCGGCGATCGCGTGCTGAAGGAAATCGTCAACCGCGTCACGTCCGCCCTGCGCCCGTCGGACTTGGTGGCGCGGATGGGTGGCGACGAATTTGCGGTGGCGATGCCGGAGATGGGTCTCGCCGCAGCGCTTCAGATCGCCGAGCGCCTGCGCAGTCGCGTCAGCGAGGCGCCGATCGATGGCG
>DATEQL010000755.1:0-34198 GCA_035272665.1 Allostellaceae bacterium | reverse complement strand
GCCGAATTCGGGATCGACTGGTATGAGGAGCCGTGCCTGTCGGAGAACATCGAGCTGGTGGCAGAGGTGCGCCGCGCCGTGCCGATCCCGATCGTCACCGGCGAGGCGATTCATACAAGAGAGGCGTTCTTCGAGTGCCTGGCCCGACGCGCGGCCGATATCCTCAACCCGGACATCTGCGTGATCGGCGGGATCACCGCCATGCTCGACATCGCCGCGATGGCGCAGCCGCAGGCGGTGGTGATGGCGCCGCACAACTACAACAGCACGCTCGTCGGCTTGGCCGCGACCGTCCATGTTTCGGCGGTGATCCCGAACTTTCGCATCGCCGAGTATTTCGTCAACTTCCAGGATTTGTGCCGGGACATTGCGACCAGCTCCCTGGCGATGCAGGACGGCTGGATCGAATTGCCGACGAGCCCCGGATTGGGGGTCGACATCGACGTCGAAAAATTGAGGGCGCACCCGCACCAGGAGGCGACCCATCGCGGCTTTCGCCAATATTGGGAAGAGTACCCCCGCAAAGGCTACACGCCGAGCCTGCGCTGATCGGCGCCTGGAGCGCGGATTTTCCATGTCACCGTCGACACACCGCAACCTCGGTGACGATCACATCCATCGGGACATCGAAATCCTGCGGGTGGATGGTTTCCAGCCGCGACAGCTCGAAACCGACGCCGATCGCCCATGGCCGCGGCGAGAGCGCCGCCAAGGTGCGGTCGAAATAGCCGCCGCCATAACCGAGCCGATAGCATTCCTGGTCAAAGCCGACGAGCGGCGCCAGCACGGCTGCGGGGATCACGATGTCGCGTTTTTCCGGGATCGGGATGTTCCACACGCCATCGACGAGGATCTCGCCCGGCCGCCATGCCCGGTATTCGAGTGGGCCCTTCCTGTCGACGACGGCCGGTAGAGCCACCGCCGAACCCGCGGCGATCAGCCAGTCAATCAACCCGCGCGGGTCGAACTCGGCCTGAAATGGCCAATAGACGCCGAGGGTGATCCCCGGCCGCTCCTGCAGCAGCAAACGGAGGCGCGCCTCGATCTCCTGTCCCCATAGCCGCCGCTCGGCCTGTCCGGTCCCGGTGCGCAGCGCCAGCAAGCGCTGCCGCTGCGAGCGGCGCCAGAGCCTGAGCGCGGCCCCTTCCACCGTGGGACCGCGGTCAGAACAGCCCGGTGATGCGCCCGTCCCCGGTCACCTCGATGTTGTTCGCCGCCGGTGTCCGGGAAAGTCCGGGCATCGTCATGATCTCGCCGCAGACCGGAACCACGAACTCGGCGCCGGCCGACAGTCGCACCTCGCGCACGGTGAGCACATGGTCGGAGGGCGCCCCCTTGATGTTTGGGTCGGTCGTGAAACTGTACTGGGTTTTGGCGACGCACACCGGCAAATGCCCGAAACCCTGGTCCTGCAGCGCGGCAAAGCGATCCCTGACCGGCTTGTCGGCCTCGATATCGCGGGCGCCGTAGAGGCGCTGAGCGATCGTGCGGACCTTGTCCCACAGTGGCATCTCGTCCGGGTAGAGAAGCCGGAACTCGCTCCTCCCACTCTCGGCAAGAGCAACGACGGCGCGTGCGAGATCGGTCGCCCCCTCACTGCCACGCGCCCAATGGTCGGCCACGACCGCCTCGGCGCCGGCCCGCGCGCAGAGCTCCCTGAGGCGGCCAAGCTCCTTTTCGGTATCGTTGCTGAAGCGGTTGACCGACACCACCGCCGGGACTCCGAACTGGCGCAGATTGGTCAGATGGCGCGCCAGGTTGGCAAAACCGCTTTCGAGCGCGGCGAGGTTCTCTTCTTTGAGCGCATCGCGCGCCACCCCGCCATGCATCTTCAGCGCGCGGACAGTGCACACGATCGCCACCGCGTCGGGCTTGAGCCCGGTCTTGCGGCATTTTATGTCGAAGAACTTCTCGGCACCGAGATCGGCACCGAACCCCGCCTCGGTCACGACGTAATCGGCAAGCTTGAGCGCCGTTGTCGTGGCGATCACCGAGTTGCAACCATGCGCGATGTTGCCGAACGGGCCGCCATGGATGAAGGCCGGGTTGTTCTCGAGCGTCTGGACCAGGTTGGGCGCGATCGCATCCTTGAGCAATGCCGCCATCGATCCGGCTGCCTTCAGGTCGGCGGCACGCACCGGCTGGCGTTCGCGGGTTTGTCCGACGACGATGTTGGCGAGCCGCCGCCGCAAATCCTGCAGGTCTGTCGCCAGGCAGAAGATCGCCATCACTTCCGAGGCGGGAACGATGTCGAACCCGTCCTCGCGCGGATATCCGTTGGCCACCCCGCCGAGCGAGGAGACGATCGAACGCAAGGCGCGATCATTCATGTCGATGGCGCGGCGCCAGCTGACCCGGCGCGGATCGATGCGGGGTTCGTTACCGTAATAAATGTGGTTGTCGACCATCGCTGCGAGCAGGTTGTTCGCGGTGGCGATCGCATGAAAATCGCCGGTGAAATGGAGGTTGATGTCTTCCATCGGCACGACCTGCGCATAACCGCCGCCGGCCGCACCCCCTTTGATGCCAAAGCACGGGCCCAGGCTCGGCTCGCGCAGGCAGAGGACCGTCTGCTTGCCGATATGGTTGAGCGCGTCGCCGAGCCCGACAGTTGTCGTCGTCTTGCCTTCACCGGCCGGGGTCGGGGTGATGGCCGTGACGAGGATCAGCTTGCCGTTCGGCCGGTCGCAAAGCGAACGGATGTAGTCGAGCGAGATCTTCGCCTTATACTTGCCGTAGGGCGACACTGCGTCGGCCGGGATGCCGATTTTCTCCGCGGCGATCTCGCCGATCGGCCGCATCGCTGCAGCCTGAGCGATCTCGATATCGGATTTCGGGTTCTTGTGCTGCTCGTCTCCGCGCGCCACGGCGTTTCTCCTCGCTCGGTGAACCCCGGCTCTTAGCCCGGTCGGGCGGCCCGGCGCAACCGTCCTCGACTCTTGTCGACACATGGGAGCGGCTATATTGGAGGTGGTGGTCTTGCCGTCACGAACGAACACTTGAGGTACCTGATGGTCAACCCGGCGAAAACTCGCTCGGTTGCCCGGACTGGCGCGGCCGCGCTGATTGCAGCGGTCGTTTCTCGGTCACGAGCTCGATGCCGGCTGAACTCGAGGCGGCTGGGTTTGTTAGGGCTAGTATCGGTGTTCCTTTCGGTTTTCCGTTCTATTATCCCCCCTACCCGCCGCCGCCGGCCTATTATCTACCGCCGGGCCCCAATCCATCACCGGCCTCTCGACCCTCCGCTGTTTATGGCCCCTCGGCCGCGTTGCGAACTCCCTCAATTACCTATACGCCGCTACCTATACGCCACGGCGTCCCTGGACCGATGCTTCCGGGCGGCCGTGCCGCGAATACCAGACAACGCGGGAAGTGGGGGCCACGGCACACAGGTTTATGGAACCGCCTGTCGAGATCCCGACGGCCAATGGCTGATCCTCAACTGACCGACCCGTTCCTTCGATGAAAGATGTCTTTCACCGATCGGTCGGACATTTGTAACTGCTCACACCCTTGATCCGGTGGGTGAGGATAGGGCGGCCGGCGCTGAGCGGGTTGACGCTTTTCCCGCTGCGACGCCGGTTGTAAGGTGACCACTCCCGCGCGCCGCGCCGCAGAGCTGCGCGTGAGGCGACCACACAAACCTGGCGCCTCTGCATCATGGACATCTATTTGCCGATCGCCGAGGTGTCGGTCGACGTCTTCGTCCTGCTCGGTCTCGGCGGGGTGGTTGGCTTTCTCTCGGGCGTATTCGGCGTCGGCGGCGGCTTCCTTCTTACCCCGCTGTTGATCTTTATCGGCGTGCCGCCGACGGTCGCTGTTGCCTCCTCCGCCAATCAGCTCGTCGGCGCCTCGGTCTCGGGGGTGCTTGCCCAGTGGCGTCGTGGCAACGTCGATTTCAAGATGGGCTACGTGCTGCTGGTTGGCGGTCTCGCCGGATCCATTTTGGGGGTATGGATCTTCACCCTGCTGAAGCGGCTGGGGCAGATCGAGCTGACGATCTCCCTTTGCTACGTGTTGATGCTCGGGACCCTCGGCGCGTTGATGATGTTCGAGAGCATCCGCACCCAGTGGCGACTGCAACGACCGGGAGCCAGGCGGCGCAAGCTGCATCAGCACAATTGGATGCACGGATTGCCGCTGAAGACGCGCTTCCGGCGGTCTAAACTCTACATCAGCGCGTTGTTGCCGATCGGGATTGGCTTCGTGATTGGCGTGTTCAGCGCAATTCTCGGCATCGGCGGCGGCTTCATCATGGTGCCGGCGATGATTTACATGCTCGGCATGCCAACCGCGGTGGTGCCAGGAACCTCGCTGCTGCAGATTATCTTCGTCGCTGCCAATGTGACGCTGCTGCAAGCTTACACCAACCGCACGGTCGACGCCGTGCTCGCCCTCGTCCTGCTCGTCGGCGGTGTGATCGGGGCGCGGATCGGGAGCAGATTCGGTACACGTCTGCGCGGCGAGCAACTTCGCCTCCTTCTCGCTCTGATGGTACTCGCGGTCGCCGCGAAACTTGCAATCGACCTGACCGCGAGCCCGGCGGATCCGTATTCCATCGCCTCGGAGAAGGAATGAGCCGAACTCAACGCAAATGTGTCCGCGGTCGCGTCGGATGAGCGCTCCTGTCGCCGGGTGGGTGAACCGGCCCTCGGGCTGTGGGTTCCAGATGCTGGCGATGATATTGTTTTGGACCGCGTCGGCGCACGCCGAAGCCCTGGTCGCCGATCTCACCAGCCACCTGATCGCGATCACGACCGGCTTCACCGGTGCCTCGGTCGTGCTGTTCGGCACCAGTGATGGCCCCGGCGACATCGCGGTCGTCGTGCGCGGCCCCGACCGCGAGATGACCGTCCGACGTAAGAGCCGCATCGCCGGCCTCTGGGTGAATTCGCAAGAGGTGACCTTTGCCAGTGTGCCGAGCTTCTATTTCGTCGCTGCTAGCCGGCCGCTCGACGAGATCGTGTCCCCCGCGACCGCGGCGCTCTACCGCCTGGGCATCACGAACCTGGAAATGAAGGCCGAGGGCGGGGCGTCGCCGGAGGTCGTCGACGCGTTCGCCACAGCGCTAGTCCGCACGCAACAGCGCGCGAAATTGTTCCCGAGTTCCGTGGGTAGGGTCAATTTCATCGGCGAACGGTTGTTTCGCACGACGATCGAGTTTCCCTCGAACGTGCCGACCGGAACCTATCTGGTCGAGGTGTTCCTGGTCCGCGACAAGGATGTCGTCAGCGGCCAGACGACTCCACTAGTGGTCTCGAAGGTGGGCATCGACGCCGACGTTTTCGGATTCGCCGGTCGACGGCCCGGGCTCTACGGCGCGATTGCGGTGTTGACCGCGATGGTGGCAGGATGGCTAGCGAGCCTACCGTTCAGAAGCGCCTGATCCTTGCAGAGGAGCGGAGGATGGGCCAATGAATGAGATCGCGCATCCGCGTGTCTTTCTGGTGGTGGTCGACGATACCGAGGAGCTCCAGACGGCCTTGCATTACGCTGCGCGTCGCGCTGCCCACACGGGCGGACGGATCGCGCTGCTCCATGTGATCGAACCGTCGGAGCTACAGCATTGGGTTTCAATCGAGAACCTAGCCCGTGAGGAACGGCGCGAGGAAGCCGAGCAGCTGGTGCAGCGCCTGTGCGAGGAGATCGTGCCAATCGCAGGGACGATGCCGATCGTTTACATTCGCGAAGGCCGCCCTCGGGACGAGCTGCTGGCCTTAATCGCCGAGGAGCCGAGCATCTCGATCCTGGTGCTCGCGGCCGGAACCGGGCCAGAAGGACCGGGGCCGTTAATCACCTACCTGACGGGTAAACCCGCCGCCCGGCTTCGTATCCCGATCACGATCGTCCCTGGCGGCCTCACCCTGGAGCAGCTCGACGCCGTCAGTTGAGGCGGGCCGGCGCGGAGCGCTCCGTTGCCTACCCCGGTTGCTATGCTCATACAGGGAGCCGAGGGTTGATTCGCCGCGCTGACCCCCCATGATAAGGGCTGATTGTTTCGTCCAGCCATCGGAGCCATCGATGTTTATCCAGACCGAGCAGACGCCGAACCCGGCGACCCTGAAATTTCTACCTGGGCGCACGGTCATGGCCTCGGGCACCGCGAATTTCACCGAACCCGAAGTTGCGGCTCGGACTTCGCCGCTGGCGGAGCGGCTGTTTTCTCTTCCGCAAGTAACGGGGGTTTTCTTTGGTGCAGACTTTATCACGGTGACGAAAGACGGCGACAGCGATTGGTATCAGTTGAAGCCGGTAATTCTCACGGTGATCATGGAACATTTCACTGCTGGCCGACCAGTGTTGCTGGCGGTGGCTGACAGCGCGATAGTGGAAGCGGGCGAGGAAGACGAAGACGAAGTTGTTTCCCAGATCAAGGAATTGATTGAGACACGCGTGCGCCCAGCTGTTGCGCAAGATGGCGGCGATATCATCTTTCACGATTACGAAGACGGTGTCGTTTACCTCCACATGCAGGGCTCCTGCTCAGGGTGCCCGAGTTCGACTGCGACGCTGAAGGCGGGGATCGAGAACATGCTTCGGCACTACATCCCCGAGGTCGTGGAGGTGCGCGCGGTTTGAGCGGTCGCGCCTCGGCGCCTCTCCGCATCACGACATCGGCATCCTCTCGATTTGGTGTCGCCGATCAGTTTTGGTGAACCCCGCTGACGAGACGAATGTGGGTGGCGGCAGCAAGCCCATCGCGAAAGGGGGCACGATTTTAGCCAAGGGGCGACCGCCCATGGGTAGAGGGTGAAGGTCGCACCGAAGCCGGTCGTCCTGGCGCTCGATTCGGCAGGGTTGGGCTGCTCGGCTGTGGTCGCCATCGGTGAGACTGTGCTCGGTGCAGAGCGGCTTCAGGCGGTGCACGGCCAAGCGGAGAGGCTGCTGCCGATGGTGGAGGCGGTGATGCGCAAGGCTCAGTTGTCCGCGTCAGCGCTCGATATCATAGGAACCACGATCGGACCTGGCAGTTTCACCGGCGTCCGCGTCGGGCTCGCAGCCGCGCACGGGATAGCGCTCGCTACGCATGCACGTCTAATCGGGGTGACCGGCTTCGAAGCTGTGGCTGCTGGTATGGCGGCGTCCGCTCACGACCGCGGCTCCGGCTTCCTCCTGGTCGCTCTCGAAAGCCGCCGCGAGGATCTTTACATCCAGCTCTTCGACCACGTCCATGGTCCGCTTCGGGCCCCAACGGCGGTGATGCCGGCGGCGCTCGACGAAGTACTGTGTGGTTTCATCGGCTCAACACCTTTGCTCGTCGCCGGCGATGCGGCGCAACGCGCCGCAAATGTGCTCTCACGACGTCCCGGTACAAAGGTTGCGGAAGGATCCGCGCCCGATGCAACCGGCGTTTTGCAAGCGGTGCTCCGTTGTTGGCGGACGGGCGAGCAGGGCGTCAAGCCGCTCCCGCTTTACTTGCGCCCGCCGGACGTTACCTTTTCGATCGCGCGCAAAAACGGCGAACGGTGAGCCACCGTTTGGAGCCCGTTTCCTGTGTCATGGCCGGTCCGCTATCGATGTTGCACCGCGCCTGCTTCCCCGAAGATCCATGGAATCGTCCGGCGATTACCGAAATAATGGGCGTTGCCGGGTTTTTCGGCCGAATCGCCTGGGAAGGCCAGATGCCGGCTGGGTTCGCCTTGGCCCTCGACCTTCGCAAGGAATGCGAGATCCTGTCGCTCGGCGTCTTGCCCGAAAGGCGACGAATGGGAATCGGCTCGGCGCTTCTAGATTCGATATGCTTTGAGGCGCGGCGGCGGGGCGCCCAATATATTGTCCTCGAGGTGGCGGTCGACAACAGCGCGGCGCTCGCCCTCTACGCCGAACGAGGCTTTATACCGGTCGGTCGCCGCCGGGATTACTATCAGCAGGCGGGTCGTCGGGTCGATGCCCGCCTGCTTCGCCTTGCACTCTACGGCCCCACAATCCCCCCTTGAGTTCGTCAAGGCTTGCGCTTTCCTCTCGCCTTGTTGGAAGCCGCGAGCGACTGTTCTTGCGGTCGCGCGCACGATTTGAAGATATCGAACGTTGACCGGATTGCTTCGTCGCGGAGTGTTAATTATATTTGGAGATCATACTCAAAGTGGGATCCTCGAATGAACAACTCCGACCAGAACAGCGATTTGCTGGCGCTTACCACCGAAATCGTCGCTGCGCACGTTTCCAACAATACGGTATCGGTGGGAGATCTGCCACACCTCATCAACCAGGTATATAATTCGCTGGCGAATATCGGGAGCGTGCCATCGCCCCCCACAGAACGTCCGCAGCCGGCGGTCCCGGTCAAGAAGTCCGTCTACCCAGATTACATCGTGTGCCTGGAAGACGGAAAGAAACTGAAAATGCTGAAGCGGCATCTGAAGACTGCCTACAACATGACGCCCGAGGCCTATCGAGAGCGCTGGGGGCTGGCAACAGACTATCCGATGGTTGCGCCCAACTATGCGCGCCAACGCAGTCGGCTCGCGAAGGAAATCGGTCTCGGAACCCGGGCGCGGCGCCCGCGGGCCTGATTACTACCGACTCTCTGCAAGGGCGTTGCGCGATCCGGGGAGGCGCAGCCTCCAGCTGGGCCACCATCGTTCAGACATAGGCTCGTCCGCTGCTTTCGGATATAATGGATGGTGAGCTATGCGACGTTGGAGACGCGATGATCTCGCGGTTGGAGCGGCTCTGCCTCGACAAGGGTCTGAAGATGACCGAGCAGCGCCGGGTGATCGCCCGCGTGCTGTCGGAATCTGCCGATCACCCCGACGTCGAGCAGGTCTATAGGCGCGCCACCGCGATCGATCCGCGCATCAGCATCGCTACGGTTTATCGGACTGTGCGATTGTTTGAAGAGGCGAGTATTCTGGCACGGCACGATTTCGGCGATGGGCGCTCCCGTTACGAGGAAATGCCGAGCGCTCACCACGACCATTTGATCGACTTGCATTCCGGTAGGGTGATCGAATTCCGCAACGAGGAGATCGAACGACTCCAGGAAATTGTCGCTGATGAACTTGGCTACGACCTCGTCGGTCATCGGCTTGAACTCTACGCGGTGCCGCGTGGCGCTAAGAAGCGGGCCGGCACGGAATGATGTACAAGCATGGTTTGAGACAAACTCCGCCGCCGCAGACGGTCTCGAGTCGTTTGGCGACGGACCCCCGAGTGCGCGCTAAGGTCCGGTGAGGGCGAGCGGCGTGATCGATAGGACTGCGGTGGCGCAACGGGTCCTGGCGATCGAATCTCCGCTTCCGATCGACGGCGCGACGGCACATCCTCGAAGCCGCGTCGTCGACATCCGATCGGGTCCGTTGCAAGTCCGGCTGGCGGAAACGGCTGCGGACATCGATGCGGCGCAGGCCCTGCGTTATAGGATATTTTACGAAACGTTGAGAGCGCGGCCGTTGCCCGAGATGCTTCGGCGGCGGCGCGATTTCGATCGCTTCGACGATGACTGCGATCATCTTGTTGTTCTCGACCACGGCCGCGCGAATGGCCGAGGCACAGTCGTCGGAACCTATCGGCTGCTTCGGCGGGAGGCGGCGCGGCGTCTCGGCGGCTTCTATTCTGCGAACGAATACGACATCGCGCCGCTCGTCGCCCACGGGGGGGAAATCCTCGAACTCGGCCGTTCGTGCGTCGATCCCGCCTATCGCCAGCGACCGGCCATGCAGCTGCTCTGGAGTGGAATTGCGGCCTATGTGTTCTATCACGACGTCACTCTGATGTTCGGTTGCGCGAGCCTTGCCGGTACCGATCCCGATGCACACGCGACGCCGCTCTCCTACCTGCACTACTACCACTTGGCACCCCCTGCCTTACGGCCGCACGCTCTCAGTGAACGCCACGTTGACATGCGCCGGCTCGCGGTCGGCGCGATCAATCCAGGGCAAGCGCTGGCGGCGCTGCCACCCCTCATAAAGGGGTATTTGCGCCTTGGCGGGTTTGTCGGCGACGGTGCTGTGATTGACGAACAGTTTAACACCACCGATGTCTGCATCTTGGTCAAGACCGACCTCGTCACCGAGAAATACTCGCGTCACTACGAACGGAAATCGAAAGATATATGCGCGGTCTGACCATATGAGCTCTTCCACGCTGAGGATCGCACGTCTCACGCTCTATTTCGCCTGGACACTGAGCCTGATGCCGGTGCAATGGGCTGGATTGGCTTTAGGGTGCCGATGGGCGGGCACGCTGCCGGTCTTCTATCACCGCTGGTGTTGTAGAATGCTCGGGTTTCGCGTGCGCCTAATCGGAAGGCCCACCGCCGAGCGCCCCGTGCTCTTTGCGGCAAATCACGTCTCTTACACCGATATCACGATTCTCGGCTCCCTTATTCCCGGTTCGTTCATCGCGAAAGCCGAGGTGGCCAACTGGCCGTTCTTCGGGTGGCTCGCCAAATTGCAGCGCACAGTCTTTGTCGATCGCCAAATTCTCAACGCCGCAACCCAACGTGACGCCATATGCGAGAGACTGGTCGCCGGGGATGCGCTGATCCTGTTTCCGGAAGGAACGAGCGGGGATGGCAATCGGCCGCTCCCGTTCAAGACCGCGCTGTTCGGCGCCGCCGAGAAAAGAGGAAACGTCAGACCCGTGGTCGTTCAGCCGGTTTCGCTTGCCTATACGCGGCTCGACGGCATTCCAATCGGCCGGTCTTTTCGTCCGTTCTTCTCCTGGTACGGGGCGATGGGTCTGGTTCCCCATTTGTGGCGAATGATCGGGCTAGGCATGGTCGAAGTGGTCGTCCAATTCCATCCACCGACCTTCCTCGCCGATAGCGGGTCGCGCAAAGCGCTGGCCGGCTACTGTTATGAGCGGATTGCCGGCGGAATGGCGGGCGCGCTCTTCGGTCGGCCACAGCCGGTGCCGATGCCGCGGGGTCCTCAAGCGGGGAGAGAATTCTCGACCTCGACCCCGAAGGCGGCGGCCTGATCGTGGAAGAGTCGCGCTACGGAGGAGGCGTGCGGGACGTGGCCAAGAGCGTGTTTATCAAGACATACGGGTGCCAGATGAACGTCTATGATTCCGCGCGGATGATGGAACTCCTAATGCCGCATGGCTTTTTTCCGGTGAACGCGCCGGACGACGTGGATCTAGTCATCTTTAACACCTGCCACATTCGCGAAAAGGCAGCTGAGAAAGTGTATGGCGAGCTCGGCAAGATCCGTCAGCTGAAGATCGCGAAAGCACGGCGCGGCGGTGACATGATCGTAGCGGTAGGCGGTTGCGTCGCTCAGGCTGAGGGTGCCGAGATGCTCCGCCGCGCGCCGTTCGTCGACATCGTATTCGGGCCACAGAGTTATCATCGCCTACCGGAATTGATCGCCCGGGCGTCGCGCAAGAGTGGCGTCGGGGTCCTCGACACAAACTTCCCTGCCGAACCCAAATTTGACTACCTGCCCGAGGCTGCAGCAATACAAGAGGTGACGGCCCTCCTTACGGTCCAGGAGGGGTGCGACAAGTTTTGCAGCTTCTGCGTGGTACCCTATACGCGTGGCGCTGAATATTCGCGCTCGGTGGTCCAGGTCTTAGCGGAGGCGCGTCACGCGGTCGGCTCCGGGGTGCGTGAGATCACTCTTATCGGCCAGAACGTGAATGCCTATCACGGGGAGGGTCCCAATGGCAGGGACTGGGGTCTCGGCGATCTTATACGTGCGCTGGCCGAGCTACCCGGCCTCGATCGGATTCGCTACACAACCTCGCATCCGCGTGACGTCGATGATGGGCTTATCGCGGCCCATCGCGACCTGCCTCAGCTGATGCCGTTCGTGCATCTTCCCGTCCAAAGCGGGGCGGACCACGTCCTTGCCGCAATGAACCGGCGGCACACCGCAAATGACTACCGGCGGATCGTCGACCGCCTGCGCTCGGCCCGATCCGATCTCGCGCTTTCCTCGGATCTTATCGTTGGTTTTCCGGGTGAGAATGACGAGGATTTTCAAGCCACGCTCGATCTCGTCACAGAGATCGGCTTTGCCCAAGCGTTCTCCTTCAAATATTCGCCGCGGCCCGGTACACCCGCAGCATCAGCTCCCGGCCAGGTTTCGGAACCGGTGAAATCCGATCGGCTTGCTGTCTTGCAGCAGCTCTTGGAAAGACAACAGCGCGAATTCAACGAGGCATGTGTCGGACGAGTCTTGCCCGTACTCCTAGAGAAGCCGGGCCGGCACGACGGACAACTCGTCGGACGCAGCCCTTATCTCCAAAGTGTCCACGTCGCCGCAGTTGCTTGGCGAATCGGCGAGATCGTCCCCGTGTCGATTTCAGGCGGGAGTGCCAAGAGCCTCTCGGGCTCAATCGCGGAGGCCGTTGCAGCATGACAGCACTCGCCTCGGAGATGCTCGCTGTCGAGCTGCTCGAAGAGCGCACCCAGCTGGAATTCGACGACAACTTGCTGCTCCCTCTGCTTTACGGCGAACGCGATCAGCACCTCGGCCGGATTGAACGCCAGCTCGGCGTTTCAGTCGTTACCCGCGGGAACCGACTCGCGATCTCCGGCCCGGCGTCGGCGACCGGGACGGCTCATCTTGCCTTGTTGCAGCTCTATGAGCGTCTCAAGCGCGGCCAGGAGGTGGATTTTCCCGCGGTCGAAGCAGCAATTCGGCTCGCCGCCGCTGAGTTCGCCGACAAGAGCCCGGGTCTGCGGCAGGATGACGCAACGTTCCGAACCCGCAAGCGACGCATCGCAGCGCGTTCGCCCCGGCAGACCATATATATCAAGGCGTTGCGCGAGAAGGAGCTCGTTTTCGGGCTCGGCCCCGCCGGTACCGGCAAGACCTACTTGGCGGTCGCGGCGGCGGTCGACTTACTGATGACCGGAGGCGTCGAGCGCATTATCCTCTCACGGCCCGCGGTCGAAGCAGGCGAGCGGCTGGGTTTTCTTCCCGGTGACCTGCGCGACAAGGTCGATCCGTATCTGAGACCGATCTTCGACGCGCTCAACGACATGCTGCCGGCCGATCAACTCGCCAAGCGGCTCAGCAGCGGCGAGATCGAGGTGGCCCCCATCGCTTTTATGCGGGGACGCACGCTATCGCACGCATTCGTGATCCTCGACGAGGCGCAGAACACGACGCCGGTACAGATGAAAATGTTCCTGACCAGGCTCGGGGAAGCCTCGCGGATGGTCGTGACCGGCGATCCGACCCAGGTGGATCTGCCTGCGGGAGCCCGGTCGGGCCTCGCCGAGGCGTTGGAGACCCTGCGCGATGTCGACGGGATCGCCACTGTGCGGTTCACCGACGAGGATGTGGTGAGACATGAACTCGTCGCCCGTATCGTGCGTGCCTACGAGGCGCGAGAACGGGCCGCGCGCGCCGACGAACCGTAATGAAATCTGTCGCATCGATCGATATCGCCTCACCCAGTATCGACTGGAAACGAGTTTGTCCGGGTGCCGAGCGGCTCGCCCGTGATGCTGCTCGGGCGGCACTGTTTGACGGCATCGCCGCGACTGGGCTTGCGTCGCCAGCGCGGGTTGAGCTCGGCATCATGCTCGCCGGCGACGCCGAGCAACGCAAGCTCAATCGCAGCTACCGCGGGCGGGACGCTCCGACAAACGTGCTCGCATTTCCGGCCTGGGAGCCGGGGATGCACGCTGCGCCAGGTGCGCCATTGTTGCTCGGCGACGTTGTGCTTGCCTTCGAGACGGTGGCTCGCGAATCAGACGAGCAGAGTAAGCCGTTCGCTGATCATTTCCGTCATCTGATCGTGCACGGAGTTCTTCATCTGCTCGGCTGCGATCATCGAACGGAGGCCGAAGCGGTCAAAATGGAGCGCCTGGAAACTTTGATATTGGCTAACTTGGGGGTTCCGGATCCCTATCGCGAAACTATGTCGTCAATTGAACTCGAACGTGTTTACCCATGACTGATCCCGAGCCGCCGGAGGGTGACGGCCAGCAGGAGCCCGATCGGTCGTTTGCTCGTTTGCGTCACTTCCTTCGGCTGATCCGGCGTCCGCGCAACGGCGAGAGCTTGCGCGAGGCCATCGACGAAATGATCGAGGAGCCGTTCGTCGACGGCCCTCACCCGCTGAGCGCGCATGAACGCGTCCTCATCGGCAATATTCTCAAAGTTCACGACCGGACCGCTGCGGACGTAATGGTTCCGCGCGCCGACATCGTCGCGCTCGATGTCGAAACGCCTTTCGTCGAGGTCGTTAAATGTATGGTCGAGCAAGGCCATTCACGGGTTCCCGTCTATCGCGAAACACTCGACGACGTGATCGGCTTCGTCCACGTCAAGGATATCCTCGGCCCTGCCGCGGAACGACGCCAGACAAAGCTCTCGCCGATGCTGCGCAAGGTGTTGTTCGCCGCCCCTTCGCTGCTGATCCTCGACCTTCTCGTCCAGATGCGGCAGGCGCGCACTCATATCGCCATGGTGGTCGACGAGTTCGGCGGGATCGATGGGCTGGTGACGATCGAAGATCTGATCGAGGAGATCGTCGGCGAGATTGAGGACGAGCACGACGTGGCCGACGGTCCCAGCCTGACCGAGCGCGCGGATGGTACGTTGATCGCCGACGCGCGCACTCCGATCGAAGTGCTGGAGGAGCATCAAGGTACCCGACTGCGCCCGACCGGAGAGCAGGAAGAGGTCGACACGCTGGGCGGGTTGGTTTCCAGCCTAGCCGGTCGGGTTCCAAAGCGCGGCGAGGTTATCGCACACCCGTCGGGGATCGAGTTCGAAGTGCTCGATGCCGATCCGCGCCGAGTCAAGCGCCTGCGCGTACGCAGCCCACCGGCAATGACGGGCGACCGAGATGCAGCTGGTGACTGAGGTTTCGGTCCTTCGCGTCCGACCGGAATCGCGCCTCCTCGCGCCGCTCTGCCGTTTGGCCCACGAACTTGCTGCGTTGCGCGGTTGGCGACGCTACGGGCTCGCGGTTTTGTTGGGAGTTTGCGCAGCGGCGACGTTGCCGCCCGTGGATTTGACCCCGTTGGTTGCCCTGGCCTTCTCCGGGCTCCTCTGGCTCGATGAAGGCAGCGCTGGTCCGGGCGCCTCTTTCGGCCTGGGCTATGCCTTCGGTTTCGGATTTTTCCTCGCGGGACTCTATTGGATCACCTCCGCGCTTTTTGTCGATATCGCCACCTTCTGGTGGCTCGTGCCGATTGCCGCTGTGGGGCTGCCGGCAGGGTTCGCGCTCTATGCCGGCCTCGCGTTGCTCGCCACGAATATTGCGACCAAACATCTGCGATTGCCGGGAACCGCTCGGGTTTTCGCATTTGCGTTGGCTTGGACCGCCGCCGAATGGATCCGCGGCAACGCATTTACCGGGTTCCCCTGGAACCTAATTGGATCCACATGGTCGGGTGGGTTCCCGGGCGCTATTGCGGTGCTCCAGAGCGTCGCTTGGGTCGGCATTTATGGATTGAGCTTTGTGACGGTCCTCGCCGCCTCGTTACCAGCCCTGCTCGGGGCATCTTCTCTGGTCCCGATTTCTGCGGGCCGGCGTTGGGCTCCGGCGATCGCGGCGGCACTTTTGCTACTCATCCCCGGGGTCGCGGGAGCGGTTCGTCTGGAAATGTCACCGACCGTTGCCAGCGAGATCTGGCTGCGCCTCGTTCAGCCCTCGATTCCCCAGACGATGAAATGGGAACCCGGCGCTGCCGAAGCAGATCTCCGGCGATTGCGCGATTTGAGCGCCGCGCCCACAGCCCACCCGATCGCTGCCGTAGTTTGGCCCGAGGCCGCAGTCCCTTTTTTCCTCGAACGGGATGCGCCGCATCGCCACCAGATCGCCACCATCGTACCTAAGCGGGGTTATCTTATCACCGGCGCGCTACGTGCAAACCCCCCGCCTGGCCCGGTGGTCCAGGTCTGGAACAGCATCGACGTCCTAAACACTGACGATGACGTTGTCACCCACTACGACAAAGCGCATTTGGTCCCATTCGGCGAGTACGTCCCGCTGCGGCATGCCCTGCCGTTCAAAAAAATCACGACCGGCACCATCGACCTTAGTGCCGGTCCGGGGCCTCGTACGATCTCGCTGCCGGGGCTCCCGCCCTTTTCTGCAGCAATTTGCTACGAGGCCATTTTCCCCGGTTCGATCGTCGACGAAGAGGAGCGCCCAGCCTGGATCCTGAACGTAACCAACGACGCATGGTACGGGCATAGCTCGGGGCCGTATCAACATCTCGCCAGCGCCCGGACCCGCGCCGTCGAAGAAGGGTTACCGATGGTGCGCGTAGCCAACAACGGGATCAGCGCGGTGATCGATGCGGCCGGGCGGGTCCGGGCGCGGATCAATCTTGATACCATCGGCTATGCAGATGTCGCGCTCCCGGTCGCAGGTAGCCGCACGCTCTATGCACGCGTTGGCGACAGGACCTTGGTCGTACTCCTTCTACTCGGCGCGCTCCCGATCGCAATGCGGCTCCGCTGAAGGCTATGCCGCTCTCCCTCCCGACGCCCGCTCGCGGATACCGGTCGGGTGTAGGAACGCTTTCTTTTTGTGTTGAGCCGGGTTGTCGATCCCGTACGATGGTGTACTCTATCACCTCGATCTGCTGCCTTTGCGAGGGTGATCGACCAAAGATGGCGATGCAGCAACAGACCCGACGGCCGGGTCGCCGGAAGGGTGACAAGCCGAACCCGATCGACATTCATGTCGGCTCTCGCGTGCGACTGCGTCGCAACATGCTCGGCCTGAGCCAAGAAAAGCTCGGAGAGGCGATTGGCTTGACCTTTCAGCAGGTCCAGAAATACGAGCGCGGCGCCAATCGCATCGGAGCCAGCCGCCTGCATGATCTGAGCCGCGTTCTGGACGTCCCGGTGTCGTTCTTCTTCGACGACATGGATCCGGTGCGAGCGCCGGCCATCCCCGCAGGCTTTGCCGAACCTGCCGCAGAAGCGTTCGACTCCGATCCCTTGCGGCGGCGTGAGACGGTTGAGCTTGTTAGCGCCTACTACAAGATCGACGATCCGGCCTTGCGCCGTCGCTTGTTCGAGCTCGCCAGAGCACTGGCCGGCGGGGTCGAACGGTCGCAGGCGAAATAACGATTTCGGACAACCCCAGCGCCGCTGGAACGCCAGAATCGGACTTGACGGTCGCCCTGTAAGGTTGCATCAACGCCGGTCTGCTTCGTCATAACCTGAAGCTTTCGGGAAAGGCAATCTCTTGGCCAACCGCGATTTTGTATTCACCAGTGAGTCCGTGTCGGAAGGCCATCCCGACAAGATTTGCGACCGCATTTCCGATGCGATCGTCGATACTTTTCTAGCGGTAGAACCCCAGGCTCGCTGCGGCGTCGAGACGCTGGTCACCACCAATCGAGTGGTCCTGGCCGGAGAAGTTCGCGGTCCGGCTTCGATTACCAACGAAAAGCTGGTCGAGGTGGCACGGAACGCCATCCGCGACATCGGCTATGAACAAGAAAATTTCCATTGGGCGCACGCCGCGATCAAGTGCTTCATCCACGGTCAGTCGACCGACATCGCGCAGGGCGTCGATGCCTCGGGCAATAAGGACGAGGGCGCCGGCGACCAGGGTATGATGTTTGGTTATGCCTGCACCGAGACATCCGAACTGATGCCGGCACCGATCTTCTACGCGCATGCGATCCTACGCTCGCTTTCTGAAGCGCGGCACGCGGGAGACACACCCTTGCTCGGCCCCGATTCGAAGAGCCAGGTGACACTGCAATACGTCGACGGAAGACCAGTCGGGGCGACCAAGATCGTCGTCTCGATCCAGCATTCCGACCGGATCGAGCGGGAAGAGGTGCGTGAGATCGTGCGGCCGTATGTCCTCGGTGTCCTGCCTCAATTCTGGATGTGCGACGACGAGCATTTTCTCGTCAATCCAACCGGCCGCTTTGTGATTGGCGGTCCCCACGGCGATGCCGGCGTCACCGGCCGTAAGATCATCGTCGATACGTATGGCGGCGCGGCACCGCATGGCGGTGGCGCGTTTTCGGGCAAGGACCCGACAAAGGTTGATAGGTCGGCGGCCTATGCCGCCCGCTACCTTGCGAAAAACGTAGTCAGCGCGGGACTTGCCGACCGCTGCACGATACAGCTTGCGTACGCGATCGGCGTCGCCAAGCCGTTGTCGTTCTATGTGGACACCGGCGGGGCGGCCGATGAACAAAAGTTGGCTGCGGTGCTGCAGGAGCTGATGGACCTGTCGCCGCGCGGCATCCGCACGCATCTCGGCTTGAACAAACCGATCTATGCGAGCACGTCGGCCTATGGCCACTTCGGCCGACGACCCCAGCCCGACGGCGGCTTCTCTTGGGAGAAGCTCGATCTTGCAGACGAGCTGCGGCGCGCCTTCTGAACCCCTTTGATCGTGCAGCCGGCGCGGCGTCCGCCGGTCTTCGGGCGTCGTCGTGGGCGGGCGCTTCGGCCAGGACAAAAGGTCCTGATTGGCGAATTGCTTCCGCAACTCGTCTTGACCATCCCGCCGACAGGCCAGCTGGAACCGTGTGCCGCTCTCGGTACTGCAAGAAGGTCGGTCTGGCTCGAGATCGGTTTTGGCGGGGGCGAGCATCTCGCCGTTCAAGCCGAATGTCATCCAGAGGTCGGCGTCATCGGATGCGAGGTATTCGAGCCCGGGATCGCCCGGCTGCTAGCGCAGATCGAGCGCCGTCATCTCGACAACATCCAGGTGTTTGCCGATGATGCGCGGCTGTTGATCGCGGCGCTGCCGTCGGCGTCCATCGATCGCGTCTTCATCCTGTTCCCCGACCCTTGGCCGAAGCGGCGCCACGAGAAACGCCGCATCCTGTCCCGCGAGACCCTCGACGGGTTCGCGGAAATCATGACGGACGGGGCCGAACTCCGTCTTGCGACGGACGATCGCAATTGCTTGTGCTGGATGCTGGAGCGAGTTACCGATCATCCGGCTTTCGAATGGTTGGCTCGAGGTCCCCGCGATTGGCGCGAACGTCCTGAGGATTGGCCGCCGACGCGCTACGAGGAGAAGGCGCGTGCCGCGGGCCGTGCTCCGAGCTTTCTCCGAGTGAAGCGGCGGTTTCGGAGATAACGACGCCGCCCTTGCGGCACGGGCATGTCCATTATATTTATCGATAGTCTCATAGATGCACCCGTCGGACCGCTCCGCTAGGCCCCTTGTTGCCTGCGGACCGCTGTTTTTGGGAGGTGAGAGTGGCGACGGCATCTGCCGGCCAAAGTACCCGTGTTGCTAAATTTGCTCGGAAGGTCCGCGGTTCTTGGTTGACACGAACAATATCGCTCAGATGATCGAGCCGTCGCTCGCAGGCATGGGCTATCGTCTTGTACGGGTGGTTATGACAAGTGGGCGCCGCGCAACGCTGCAGGTCATGGCTGAGCGGCTTGATAATTTGCCGATCACTCTCGATGATTGTGCACAGATCAGCCGCTCCGTCTCCGCCTTGCTTGATGTCGCCGACCCGGTCGTCGGCACCTACACGCTGGAGATCAGTTCCCCGGGCATAGACCGCCCATTGGTTCGTGCGGAGGATTATGATCGTTTTAGCGGCTTCGAGGCCAAGATCGAGCTCGCAACACTGCTCAACGGGCGCCGGCGGTTCCGTGGGCGCCTCCTTGGAACCTCGGAGGGCGCCGTTCGTCTTCTCACCGAGGCGGGTGAAACTCGATTGCCGCTCGATGCTGTGGCGCGGGCCAAGCTCGTCCTCACCGATGATCTGATCGCTGCGGCGCAACACAAGCCTTAGAGACCCCATATGCCGCAGGCCGCAACCCAGTCCCGAACTCATTGACGCACGAAATCCGAGAACCTCATGGACACGACCGTCACATACGCCCGCCCGGAACTGTTACAAGTCGCTGATGCTGTCGCTCGCGACAAAAACATCGACCGCGACGAAGTCCTGGAGGCGATGGAGCAGGCGATCCAAAAGGCGGGCCGCTCTAAATACGGCCAGGAATACGACATTCGTGCAGAAATCGATCGCCGTAACGGCGAGATCCGGCTGCTTCGCTTCCGCGAAGTTGCAGAGGCAGTCGAGAACGAGGCGACCCAAATTGCCCATGCCGAGGCGCAGCGGTTGAACCCGGAGGCCGAGATCGGGGATTTCATTACCGATCCGCTGCCGCCGATCGATTTCGGGCGCATCGCTGCGCAAACGGCAAAACAGGTCATCGTCCAGAAGGTGCGGGATGCGGAGCGCCAGCGGCAGTTTCTCGAGTTCAAGGATCGAGTCAGCGAGATTGTCAATGGGCTGGTCAAGCGCGTCGAGTTTGGCAACGTCGTCGTCGATCTCGGCCGCGCCGAGGCGATGCTGCGCCGGGACGAGTTGTTGCCGCGGGAAAGCTTCCGTCAGGGCGAGCGCGTCCGCGCCTATATCTATGATGTGCGCCAGGAGTTGCGCGGCCCGCAGATCTTCCTGTCGCGTACACATCCGCAGTTCATGGCTAAATTATTCGCCCAGGAAGTGCCGGAGATCTATGATGGCATCATCGAGATCAAAGCGGTCGCTCGGGATCCCGGCAGCCGCGCAAAAATCGCGGTGATCTCGCGCGACAGTGGGATTGATCCGGTAGGCGCTTGCGTCGGCATGCGCGGAAGTCGTGTTCAGGCCGTCGTGGGCGAATTACAGGGTGAAAAAATCGACATCGTTCCCTGGTCGCCGGACCCGGCCACTTTCGTCGTCAATGCATTAGCTCCAGCCGAAGTGGCCAAAGTAGTAATGGATGAGGAACAAAGGCGTATCGAAGTCGTTGTGCCGGACGATCAACTGAGTTTAGCGATCGGGCGACGGGGCCAGAACGTTCGTCTCGCTTCGCAACTTTCCGGCTGGGACATCGATATCCTGACCGAGGCCGAGGAGTCGGAACGACGGACCGAAGAATTCCGCAGCCGCAGCCAGATGTTCATTGATGCCCTCGACATCGACGATGTTATTGCCCATCTATTGGTGACCGAGGGGTTCACCTCGCTCGAAGAGGTGGCCTATGTGCCGCTGGAAGATCTCGCCGACATCGAGGGTTTCGACACCGAGGTGGCAACCGAGCTGCAAGAGCGGGCGCGCAGCTCGCTAGAACGGCGGGATCGCCAATACGAGGAGCGACGTCGAGAACTCGGCGTCAGCGACGAGCTTGCTTCTCTAGAGCGGTTGACGCCCAGCATGCTGGTCGCGCTCGGCGAGAACAAGATAATGACCCTCGATGATTTCGCTGGCCTCGCCGGGGACGAGCTCGTCGAGCTTCTCGCAGGGTCCGACAAGGTCGCTGTCAATCTCGACCTTGAGGAAGCCAACGCGCTGATCATGCGAGCGCGGGCACACTGGTACGCTGATGAGGCCGAGGGATCTACAAAATCCGAACCGGAGTAGGCGTCACGAGCGGTCGCGATAGGGCCAGGGCGGTTCGACGCAAGGCGGGGTTGCGAGCCGCCGGGCCGCAGCGTCGGTGCATCGCCACCGGCGAGATCCGCGACCGGTCGAGCCTGCTGCGCTTTGTCGTGGGACCGAACGATGAGCTCGTTCCCGATGTAGCGTCCCGTCTGCCCGGACGGGGTTTGTGGTTGACCGCCCGCCGCGATATACTCGAAGGCGCTATAGCACGACGGCTCTTCGCGCGCTCGGCGCACCGACCGGTAGCAATGCCGCCTGGGCTTGCGGATCGCGTCGAGGCTCTGCTGGTGCAACGTTGCTCGGACGCGATCGGCCTCGCCCGCCGGGCTGGTCTCGCAGTTGCCGGGTTCGAGAAGGTTCGAGATGCCGAGCTTACCGGGAAAGCCGCACTGCTCCTCCTCGCACTCGATGGGGCGGAAGGCGGGCGCCGGAAGATCCGTGCCTTCGGGCGCAGTCTACCGGTTGCGATCGTACTGACTTCGGTGGAGATGGGCGCGGTATTTGGTCGCGACCGTGTGGTAAACATAGCGATCGGCGATGGCCGGGTGAACGACCGGCTGTTCGCCATTGTAGAGAAGATAGCCGGCTTTCGCCTGGGTGCGTTGGTTTATAGAGGGGTGGAACCAGCTCCGGACCGGTCGGCGCGGCAAAATGGTGGCATTGGATCGAGATGAGCGACGCGAATGAGCAAGAGCAGAAGCGGCCCCTGACTCTCGCCCGCACCGGCGGCAGGCTGGAGCTCCGCAAGAATGTGGAGATGGGGCAAGTGCGTCAGAGCTTCTCGCACGGGCGCTCAAAGACGGTTACGGTCGAAGTCCGCAAAAAGCGTACGATTGGGTCATCAATCGAACCTGGTCGAGCTGAAGCCTCGACTGGGGTGGCAAGTGAGCAAGCTTTGGCGCGGCCGGCAACGCTGGAACCGACGCGCCGGCCCGTCGCGATCCCTCGCGCGCTGACCGCAGAAGAAAAGGCTGGGCGCGTGCGTGCAGTGCACGATGCTCGCAAGGCCGACGAAGAAGGACGCCGACGCGCCGCTCTTGCCGAAGCTGACCGGCGCCGTCAGGAGGAAGAGCAAGCGGTCGAGGCGGCGCGTCGCCGGGCCGAGGAGGAAGCGCGGAGAAAAGCAGAAGAAGAAGAAGGCCGCCGCCGCGCCGAAGGGGAAGCGCGCAAGCGATCCGAAGAAGAGGCGCAGCGGCGCAAAGACGAAGAATCGCGGCGCGAGGTCGCCGAACGGGCCGGGAAGGCGGCCGCAGCGAAAGTCGCCGCGCTTGCCGCCGCGGGCAAAGTCAGCGTTTCCCTCGAAGAGGAAGAAGAGCCGGCGACGGCGCCGCGGCGGGGGGCCAGGCCGGAAGCCAAGAAACCGGTAGTGCCCGCTCGCCGCGACGAGGCCCGTCGCCGGACCGGAAAAATTACGGTCACCCGTGCACTCGCCGACGACGAAGGAGAGCGGATGCGCAGCCTGGCTTCGGTCCGCCGGGCCCGGGAGCGCGAGCGCCAGCGCCTACATCAGGGCGAGCAGGAGCAGATCAAGGTCGTGCGCGAGGTCGTCGTCCCGGAGACGATCACCGTGCAGGAGCTGGCAAACCGCATGGCCGAGCGCGGCGCGGATGTGATCAAGGCGCTGATGCGTATGGGGGTGATGGCAACGATTAATCAGACCATCGACGCCGACACCGCCGAACTCGTCGTGAGCGAGTTCGGGCACCGCCTGCGGCGGGTCTCCGAGGCCGATGTAGAGATGGGGCTGCGCGGCGAAGAGGATCTTCCCCTGACGCTCGAGCCGCGCGCGCCGGTTGTAACCGTAATGGGCCATGTCGATCACGGTAAAACCTCTCTCCTCGACGCGTTGCGCGAGACCGATGTCGCGGCTGGCGAAGTCGGCGGCATCACGCAACATATCGGTGCCTATCGCGTCAGCCTGAAGAGCGGTAAACAGATCACCTTTATCGACACGCCGGGTCATCAGGCCTTTACCGCGATGCGCGCGCGCGGCGCCAATGTCACCGACATCGTGGTGCTGGTCGTGGCGGCTGACGACGGCATCATGGAGCAGACGGTCGAGGCGATCCGCCACGCCAAAGCGGCGCAAGCGCCGATGATCGTTGCCATCAATAAGATCGACAGGCCGGACGCGAGGCCCGAGCGCGTTCGGCAGGAACTGTTGCAACACGAAATCGTGGTCGAACAGCTCGGCGGCGAGGTACTCGATGTCGAGGTCTCGGCCCTACAAAGAACCAATCTCGACAAGCTCGAAGAAGCGATCCTGCTGCAGGCCGAACTGCTCGATCTTACAGCGAATCCGAACCGCCCAGCCGAAGGTGTCGTTCTTGAGGCAAAGCTCGAGCGCGGGCGCGGCGCCGTCGCGACGGTGCTGATACAGCGCGGCACGCTACGGGTTGGCGACATCTTCGTCGCCGGCAGCGAGTGGGGCCGCGTCCGAGCCCTCGTCGATGATCGCGGTCAAAACCAACGGGAGGCGGGTCCGTCGACTCCGATCGAGGTTTTGGGTCTCAACGGGCCTCCTCTCGCGGGCGACGACTTCGTGGTCGCGGAGAACGATAGCCGCGCCCGGGACATCGCAGATTTTCGTCAGCGCCGCCGACGCAACGCGATTGCCGCTTCGGGAGCCCGCGGTACGCTTGAGCAAATGTTTTCGCAAATTGCCGCCGGCGTCGCCAAGGAATTGCCGGTCCTCGTCAAGTCGGATGTGCAGGGTTCACTCGAAGCGATTGTCGGCTCGCTCGAAAGGATTTCGACCAGCGAGGTGTCGATTCGTGTGCTGCACTCTGCGGTTGGCGGGATCAACGAAAGCGACGTGATTTTGGCCAAGGCGTCGGCCGCTGTGATTATAGGCTTCAATGTTCGCGCCAATCCGCAAGCGCGTGAGCTCGCACGGCGCGATGGTGTCGAGATTCGCTATTATTCGATAATCTATGACTTAATCGATGAGATGCGAGGCGCGCTGTCTGGATTGCTCGCGCCCACCATACGCGAGCGCTTCCTCGGCAACGCTTCGATCCGCGATGTCTTCAACATCACCAAAGTCGGCAAGATCGCCGGCTGTATGGTGACCGAGGGCGCCGTTCGACGCGGCGCCAAGGTGCGTCTGCTGCGCGACAACGTCGTCGTCCACGAAGGCACGCTCAAGACTTTGAAACGTTTCAAGGATGAGGTCCGCGAAGTCAACCAGGGCTACGAATGCGGCATGGCGTTCGAGAACTACCAGGACATCCAGACCGGCGACGTCATCGAGTGCTTTGAGACGGAAGAAGTGGCGCGGACGTTATAGCGCATTTGCCTCTCATGGTCAGAAACCGGCGCGACCGGCGGCAATTTCCGAGTGGGGTCGGAACGGAGCGCGGCATCAGCCAACGTCGGCTTCGGGTCGGGGAAGACCTGCGGCACGTGCTGTCCAAAATCTTCCGCCGGGGCGAATGCCGCGACCCGGCGCTTCACGACGCCAGCATCGCCGTCACCGAGGTGAGATTCAGTTCCGATTTGCGCAACGCGACTGTGTTCGTGATGCCGCTCGGTGGCGCGAATGCAACCGAGATCGTCGCCGGGCTGAAACGCAGCACGGCATTCTTGAAGCGGCTCGTCGCCCGCGAAGTATCCCTGCGTTACGCGCCCAACTTGATATTTGAGCTGGATATCTCGTTTGATCAGGCACAGCGGATCGCCGCCATGCTCGCGCAACCGGAAGTCGAACGTGACCTCTACCTTGAGGGCGCTCGAACCGAGACCCACGATGATGCCGGGTGATCGTGGTCCGCACGGCTGGCTGGTCATCGACAAGCCGCTGGGGCTCAGCTCGAGCCGGGTCGTCGATGTGATCCGTCGCCTCACCGGAACCAAGGTAGGACATGCGGGCACTCTCGACCCGCTGGCAACCGGCGTGTTGCCGATAGCGCTGGGCGAGGCGACCAAAACCACCGCATACGCGATGGCCGGCCGCAAACGCTATCGCTTCCGCGTCCGCTGGGGTATAGGTCGCGCCACCGACGATCGCGAGGGCGAAATCGTTGGCGAATGCTCGTTGCGGCCGAGTCGCGAGGCGATCGAGACGATCCTGCCCCGCTTTACCGGTACGATCCTGCAGTCGCCGCCGCCTTATTCGGCGATCAAGGTCGACGGCCACCGGGCCTATGCGCTCGCGCGAGCGCATAGGCCCCCCGCTCTGACCGCGCGGCCGGTGCAGATCGTCGCGTTGCGGCTCGTTGCCATGCCCGATCGCGACCACGCCGATTGCGAGGCGCTGGTCGGCAAGGGGACTTATATCCGCGCCCTCTCGCGCGATCTCGGTATCGCGCTCGGAACGCTCGGCCATGTTGCCGAATTGCGTCGCCTGTCGGTCGGATCTTTCACCGAGGCGCAGGCGATTTCACTGGATTCCGTAGCCGAGCGTCGGCATAGTCTGGGTGCTTCGGAGTA
The DNA here is from genome assembly GCA_035272665.1 of Allostellaceae bacterium. GTDB lineage: Bacteria > Pseudomonadota > Alphaproteobacteria > ATCC43930 > CGMCC-115725 > AP-15. The sequence goes on along the minus strand of DATEQL010000755.1, from coordinate 8,466 downwards.
TCTGCTTCCAATCGAGACCGCGCTGGACGACATCCCGGCTCTGGCCTTGACCGCAGCCGAAGCTGCTCGATTACGTTGCGGGCAGAGGGTGACGCCACACGATATTGGCGTACGGGCGCATTTGGACCGGCTCGACGAGGGCACGGTTGTCAGTGTTTGGCACGACCAAGCGGTGATCGCCCTGGCCAAGATCGAAAACGGCGGTCTCCAGCCGGCGCGGGTCATCAATCGCTGAAGGGGTTAGATCGGTGTCGATCACCGCCGAGCGCAAGCAGGCGCTCATCATCGAGTATGCCACCAAGGAAGGTGACACCGGGTCGCCGGAGGTCCAGGTGGCGATCCTGAGCGAGCGCATCCGCAATCTCACCGATCACTTGGGGAGCCATAAGAAGGACTTCCACTCGCGGCGCGGGTTGCTCGTCATGGTCGGCCAGCGGCGGCGCTTGCTGGACTACCTCAAACGGTCGAGCGTCGGCCGTTACGAGACGTTGATCGGACGTCTCGGACTGCGCCGCTGACACTTCGTTGGCACTCTGCGCGCAATCGACATCCCGCTCCGCCGGACGGATCGGCCGGGGAGGGATTGAGGTGCGCGCTCATCGGCAGCCCTGTTCGGGTGAGCCCTGTGCCGTTCTCATCGCAGCCGACGTCGGGCGATCCTTGTCGCCGAAACCGCGCCGCTGCATCCGATTGTTCCGAAAAGGATGATCTCGAATGTTTCAGGTTTCTCGTAAGGAGCTGATATGGGGCGGACGCCCCCTCGTCCTCGAGACGGGCAAGCTCGCGCGCCAGGCCGATGGTGCGGTGCTTGCCACCTATGGCGAGACCACCGTGCTGTGCACTGCCGTCGCGATGAAGACCGCCAAGTCCGGTCAAGACTTCTTTCCACTAACGGTCAACTATCAGGAGAAGACCTTTGCCGCCGGCAAGATCCCGGGCGGGTTCTTCAAGCGCGAGGGACGCCCCTCGGAGAAGGAGACGCTGGTCTCGCGGCTGATCGACCGGCCATTGCGACCGCTCTTTGTTCCCGGGTTTGTCAATGAAACCCAAATCATCTGTACCGTTCTGAGCCACGATCTCGAAAACGATCCCGACATCGTGTCGATGATCGGCGCCTCCGCCGCTCTGACGATCTCCGGGATACCATTCTTGGGACCCGTCGGCGGCGCGCGCGTCGGATACATCGACGGAAACTACGTTTTGAACCCGACACTGGGCGAGATGCCTCGTTCGCAGCTCGACCTCGTCGTTGCCGGCACCGCCGCTGGTGTACTGATGGTCGAATCGGAAGCGAAAGAACTGTCCGAGGAAGTAATGCTCGGGGCGGTGGTCTTCGGCCATCGTGAGTTTCAGCCGGTGATCCAGGCGATCATCGAGCTCGCCGAGCTCGCCGCCCGCGAGCCGTGGAGCGTGCCGCCCCCGCCGGCCGAACTCGCCGCGATCGAAGCACGGCTGCGCGAAACGATCGGTCCGCAGATCGAGGCCGCCTATCGCGAGCAAGGCAAACAGGATCGCAGCAACCGGCTCGATGCGGCGAAGGCGCAGGCGGCCGAGCTGTTCTCCGACGAGCTTGAGCGCGCGGCCGCACTGAAGCTATTCAAGGATGTCGAAAAGGAGATCGTCCGCGGCGCCGTATTGCGGGACGGATTGCGGATCGATGGCCGCGACACCCGCACCGTTCGACCAATCTCGTGCGAGGTCAGTATCCTACCGCGCGCGCATGGATCGGCATTGTTCACCCGAGGCGAGACGCAGGGGCTCGTGGTGGCGACACTCGGGACCGGTCAGGATGAGCAGATCATCGACGCGCTGGAGGGCGACTATCGCGAAAACTTCATGCTCCACTACAACTTCCCGCCGTATGCCACGGGCGAGGCCGGACGAATGGGCTCGCCGAACCGACGCGAGGTCGGGCACGGCAAGCTCGCCTGGCGGGCGATTCGTCCATTGCTGCCAACCAAAGACAGCTTTCCCTACACGATACGCGTCGTGTCGGAGATTACCGAGTCGAACGGGTCCTCGTCGATGGCCTCTGTTTGCGGCGCCTCGCTTGCTCTGATGGACGCCGGCGTGCCGCTGCCCCGTTCGGTGGCGGGGATCGCCATGGGCCTGATCAAGGAGCCAGAAGGGTTGGCCGTGTTGTCGGATATTCTCGGCGACGAGGATCATCTCGGTGACATGGACTTTAAAGTCGCCGGCACCGAGAGGGGCGTCACCGCGTTGCAGATGGACATCAAGATCACCTCGATCACCGAGGAGATCATGCGGATCGCTCTGAACCAGGCGCACGAAGGCCGACTTCATATCCTCCGCGAAATGGCCAAGGCGCTGACCGGCGCGCGCGACACGGTCAGCGAGAATGCGCCTCGCATCACGACATTCAGCATTCCCAAGGAGAAGATACGCGAGGTGATCGGTTCGGGCGGCAAAGTCATCCGCGAGATTACCGAGACTACCGGGGCCAAGATTGACATCGATGATGACGGCACCGTGAAGGTCGCCGCCGTAGACGGCGATGCAGCCAGGGCCGCGATCGATTGGATCCGCGGGATCGTCGCCGAACCCGAAGTCGGGTTGATCTACTCCGGGAAGGTCGTCAAGGTCGTCGATTTCGGCGCGTTCGTGAACTTTCTCGGATCACGCGACGGGCTCGTGCATATCAGCGAACTGGCGCCGCACCGGGTCGGCAAGGTCGCTGACGTGGTCAAGATGGGCGACACGGTCAAGGTCAAGGTGCTCGGTTTCGACGACCGCGGCAAGGTCAAGCTCAGCATGCGCCAGGTCGATCAGCAGACCGGCGAGGATCTCGGCGCGAGGCGCCAGGAGCAGGTGAAGGCGGCGGTGCCCTGACGATAGGCAGTGCCTGGCGGGGCGGCCCTGCACTTTCCTGCCACTGGCGCTTCGGATATGCACCACCTTACGGGTGCGGGCATAGCTGCCGGCGTAGAAGCGCCGTCACTGAGAGCCTACTTTGAGAACACTCTCCCGCCGGTGATCGGCCATCGCGGCGCCGGCGGATGCGCGCCCGAAAACACGCTTGCGGGATTACGCAAGGCAAAGGAACTCGATTGCCGCTGGGTCGAATTCGACGTCCGGCTCACTGCGGATGGCCAACTGATCTTGCTCCACGACGAGCGGCTGGAGCGGACCACCAATGGTCGGGGCAAGGCGGGCCTGTTGCCTCTCGCGGCGGTTCGTCGCTACGATGCGGGATGCCGATTCGGTGCTGCCTTCCGGGGGGAGCGGGTGCCCACCCTGGCGGAAGCCGTGACGGTCCTCGGCGAACTCGGCATCGGCGCGAATATCGAGCTGAAAGCCGCTCGCGGCCGTGAAGCCGAAACCGGGGCCGTAGCCGCGGCGCTGCTGTGCCGACTGTGGCCCTCCCAGCTACCGGCGCCACTAGTTTCGAGCTTCCTTCAGGAAGCCCTCGCGGCAGTGGAGGCGAGAGCCTCCCGGATCGCCCGGGGAATATTATTCCACGCGGTGCCGAGGAATTGGCGCGTCCTGGCCGAGAAGCTCGGCTGTGCGGCAATCCATGTTGATCACCGGTCCTTGCATCCGGGCCTCGTGGCCGAGATCCGCGAGGAGGGATATCCCTTGCTCGCCTACACGGTGAACGATCCCGTACGGGCGCATACGCTGTTCAGTTGGGGGGTGACTTCCGTGTTCTCGGATGTTCCCCATATTCTTCCCGCCACCGTGGCGGGAAGCGGCGCTCTCTCGCCACCACGGCTGACGTGAACCTGGCAGGAGCCTCGCGGCAAGGAGCAGACCGGTGAAACCGCTCAATCCACTCGTGATTTCCGGGCGCGAGGTGCTGCCGCTCGTCGAAGGCGGCAAGGGCATCTCGGTGTCGAATGGCGAAAGTTCCGGAGCCTGGGCCGCCACCGGCAGCGTCGGCACCTTTTCTGGGGTCAACGCCGACAGCTTCACCGAATCCGGTCAGCCGATCCTGCAGATCTACCACGGACGAACGCGACGCGAGCGACACGAAGAACTCGTCGCCTATGCGATCGCCGGAGGGATTCAGCAAGCGCGTGTCGCCCACGAGCGCTCCAGTGGCGAAGGTCGCATCCACATGAACGTGCTGTGGGAGATGGCGGCGGCCGAACGCGTCCTGCACGGGGTGCTGGAAGGGGCCAAAGGGCTGATCAATGGCGTCACCTGCGGCGCCGGGATGCCTTACAAGATCGCCGAGATTTGTGCGCGCTACGGGGTGCACTACTACCCGATCGTGTCGTCGGCCCGCGCGTTCCGCGCGCTGTGGAAGCGTGCCTATCATAAGTTTTGCGATTGGCTCGGCGGTGTTGTCTATGAAGATCCCTGGCTCGCCGGCGGCCATAACGGCATCACCAACAGCGAGGACCCGCAACGCCCCGAACCGCCCTACCCTCGCGTCCGCGAGCTGCGCAACCTGATGGTCGATTTCGGGCTTGCGACGACGCCGATCTTCATGGCCGGTGGCCTGTGGTATCTGCGCGAATGGATCGATTGGATCGACAACCCCGAGCTCGGCCCGGTTGCCTTCCAATTCGGCACCCGGCCGCTCGTAACACAGGAGAGCCCGATTTCCGAAACATGGAAACGTAAGCTCCTGACCTTGAGCGAAGGTGATGTCTACCTCAATCGCTTCAGTCCCACCGGCTTCTATTCCTCGGCGGTGCGCAACGGCTTTCTAAACGAACTGCGAGAGCGCTCTGAGCATCAGGTCGCCTACACGGTCGAGCCCGTCGGGGAGCATGTCGCGCCCTTCAGCGTCGGCGCTCGCGGCCGGATCGTCTTCTTGACGGCTCACGACAAGAAATCGGCCGAGGGCTGGGTAGCGGCGGGTTTCACCGAAGCTTTGCGCACGCCCGATTCGACCTTGATTTTCGTCACCCCGCGGAAGGCGCTCGAGATCCGCACCGATCAGATCGGTTGCATGGGCTGCCTCAGCGCCTGCCAGTTCTCAAACTGGGCGCAGAATGAAGCGCGTACAACCGGAATGAAGGCCGATCCGCGCAGCTATTGCATCCAAAAGACGCTTCAGGCGATCCGGCACTCGGATGATGTCGAGTTCCAGCTGATGTTCGCCGGGCATAACGCCTATCGCTTTGCTTCCGACCCGTTCTATGCGAATGGCTACGTGCCGACGGTACGCGAGCTGGTCGGGCGCTTGCAGACCGGGGACTGAGCAACGGCGAATCGCGAAAGGGTTGTTTATTTTCGCCATCAGCCTGATTATATTTGTTGCATGACGATGACGTCACCCTCAACGATCGCTTTGGCGCGGTTGCGCGCGGTGGGCCTGCGGCCGACGCGGCAACGCCTCGCCTTGGCGCGGCTACTCCTCGAAAACGGAGACCGTCACATCACCGCCGAGCAGTTGCACGGCGAGGCGGTAGGTGCGGACATCCGGGTGTCGCTCGCTACCGTCTACAACACCTTGCATCAGTTCACCGAGGCGGGGCTGTTGCGCGAGGTCGTGGTCGAGCCGGGCCGCTCCTATTTCGATACCAACACGACCGATCACCATCACTTCTTTTGTGAAGCGACCAGCAAACTACAGGATATCCCGGGTCAAGACGTGGTCGTGAGCGGGTTTCCTCTGCCGCCCCTCGGCACCGAGATTTGCCGGGTCGACGTCATCATCCGAGTGCGTCCGGAAAATCGCTGATCCCACCGCGCGAAGGCATTAAATGCTTTCGCGTCTGCTTGACAGCCCGCTGGGCTAGGATACAATCGTTCTAAGAAGCAGCGGCTGCCTGCATTTGCCCGGCCTTAATGTAGCGGGTTGATGCTGTGTCAGCGGTACGACGTCGACGCTCGAGCCCACGAGCGTGAGGGGCGGGACGCCGACGGTAGCGATCCGATAGTGACTGAATCCAAGGAGGAGACCCGAGTATGCCATATCAAGACGACATCGAATTGATGGCGCATCTGATGCGACGGGCGGGGTTCGGAGCCCGCCGCGACGAACTCGAGGCCCGCGCCGCCAAGGGCTACGAGGCGACGGTGGAGGAGTTGCTCCACCCCGAAACGCAGCCGCCGGTCGACGCCTATTCGCTGCTGCGCTATCAGCCCGCTTCGCTCTTGCCAGGCGGTCAGCCGCCGATGGGCAACGTCAACTGGCTTTATTATCTGGTCAACACCAAGCGGCCTCTCGAAGAAAAGATGGCCCTGTTCTGGCACCATGTCTTCGCCACCGGCAATTCAAAGGTCGACAATTACGACCAGCTGCTCGAGCAGATCGAATTGTTCCGTGAACACGGGCTTGGCAATTACCGCGAGTTGCTGTCGCTGGTCTCGCACAACCCGACCATGATGTTCTGGCTGGACAATCAACAGAACCACGGGACCGCGGTCAACGAGAACTGGGGTCGCGAACTGCTCGAATTGTTCAGCCTCGGCGCCGGTAATTACACCGAGGTCGACGTTCGCGAATGCTCGCGGGCCTTCACCGGCTGGACCTTTGAAACAAAGATCCCGCGGGCTCCCTATGGCCGGTTCCCCTGGAAGTTCGAGTATCGCCCCGAAGACCATGACGATGGCGAGAAAGTATTCCTCGGGCATAAGGGACGGTTCAACGGCGAAGACATTCTAGACATCGTCGTGCAGCAGCCGGCATGCGGCAAATTTATTTGCCGGCATCTGTACAACTTCTTCGTCGCGGACGAGCCCCAGGTGCCTGCCTGGCCGATCGAGGCGCCACGCGACCAGAAGGCGGTTGATACGCTGGTTGGGGCCTTCCGCGACTCCAAATTCGACATGCGCAAGACGTTGCGCGTGCTGTTCAACTCGGACTTCTTCAAGGAGGCCCGCTTCAAGCACGTCAAGTCACCCGCCGAGGTGGTGGTCAGCACATTGCGCTTTGTCGGCGGCCACGAATTGCCAAAGCCGGGCTACGGCGAGTTGTCGATGAACACCGCCTATATGGGCCAGGATCTCCTCAATCCGCCGTCGGTCGAGGGCTGGCACACCGGCAAAGAGTGGATCAACAGCGGCTCGTTGATGGCACGCATCAACTTTATGGCCGAAAAGATCGGCGATGTCTCATTGCCCGGCGTCAGCGACATCATCACTCGGCTCAAGACCAAAGGGTCGCTGAGCCCCGAGCAGCTGGTCGATAACTGCCTCGATCTCCTGGGACCGGTCGCAGTTAACCCCGACACCAAGGCACAGCTGCTCTCCCAGGCCAACGAATGGGGCCAGATTTCCTGGAGCAACGGCGGTTCGCATGCAGCCGATCAGCATGTCGGACAAATGCTGCAGCTTATCGTCGCCACGAGAGAGTATCAATTCGCCTAATCACTGAGACCCGTTAGACCAAGGAGAAATATGTTATGGCAGCCAATGACCCTTGTGTCGTGGTCTTGCAGCTCACCGGCGGCAACGACTATCTGAACACAATGATCCCGTACAACAACCCGTTGTACCGTGATAACCGGCCGGCGGTCGGTATCACCGACGACAAGATGATCCATCTCGATAAAGACTACGCCATCCCAGACTACATGGCGCCGATGAAGAAGTTCTGGGATGACAAGAAGCTTGCCGTATTGCACGGCGTCGGCTTTAAGGACTCGCCGCGCTCCCACTTCCGCGCCATGGACATCTGGCACACCTGCGAGCCGGAAAAGGTCGGAACCGAGGGCTGGCTCGGCCGCGTGGCCCGCGAATTCGACCCGAAAAAAGAGAACGTCGTGCAGGTCGTCAGCATGGGACCGAGCCTGCCGCGCTCGCTAGTCGCCCCCGGCGTGCCGGTGGCCTGCGTCGCCGGACCGCTCGAGCGGTACGGATTCCTGCCGCAGGTGCAGGGCAACGAGCGCGCCCACGTGCTCGATCGCTTCGCCAAAATGTACAGCCCGGCGATCGGCAGTGGCCCGGTGATGGATTACCTCAGCGAGACCGCGATCGATTCGCTCAAGGGCGAGGACATCATCAAGGTCGTGCCCCAGACGTACTCGTCGACGGTGCAGTACCCGAACACCCCGATCGCCCGGAAGCTGAAGGGCATCGCCCAGACGCACATCGGCGAGATCGGTAGCCGGATCTTTTACTGCGACCACAGCACCTTCGATACCCATGCCGGGCAGAGCGCTGGCCATCCTGTGCTGTGGAAAGCCGTGTCCGATGGCATCGAGGCGTTCTTCGCCGACCTGCGCGAGCACAACAAGTCCGACAACGTCATCATGTTGCTGTTCTCGGAGTTCGGGCGTCGTGTCCATGACAACGGCTCGGGAACCGATCACGGCGCCGGCGGCGTTTCCTTCGTGCTCGGCGAGAAGGTCAAGGGCGGCCATTACGGCGAGATGCCGTCGATGAAGGCGGAGCACTTGGTTCAGGGTGATCTCAACCCGAACATGGACTTCCGCAGCATCTACTCGACGATCCTCGACAAGTGGCTGGGCCTGAACCCGGCGCCGATCGTCAACGGCACGTTCGAAAAGCCCGCCTTCCTGAACTAACGCCAGGCTGTCGCGAGCG
>DATEQL010000754.1:0-6830 GCA_035272665.1 Allostellaceae bacterium | reverse complement strand
CGGATGGGCGGTCAGCACCGGCACGACCATCGCGGTGGCGAAGAAATCGCGCAGCCGCGCCGGCGCGATCCCGGCCTCGCGGGCGCAAGCGAGCGCGTGGGCCATGCTGCCTTCGCGCGGCGCCGAGGTGGTTAAGGCATGGGCGCGAGTGCGACGGATGTGGTGCTGGTCCTCGGCGATATTGGCGAGATGCGAGAAAAAGCCGAAAGCGCGGATGATCTGCAACGCCTTGGTGGGCGCCAGACTGTTGAGCATCGTTTCGAGAGCCCGGCGCGCGCCGGAATCTTCATCGCGGCGGAAGCGAACCGAGTTTTGGCGAATATGCTCGACCGTGTCGAAGACGGCCGCGCCCCCCTGTTCGCGTACCGTGTCGCCGAGGATGCGGCCGAGCAGCCGGATATCCTCGCGCAGCGGCAGGTCTTTATCTTCGGGTTCGATGGGCTGTGGTTTTGGCATGGGCTCCCCTTTTCGACCGCCGTCATCGACCGATGACCGCCCTTGCAGGAACCATGCCTTACCGAAGCATTCGCGGCGGATCTATTACTGCACCGGCAGGTGGACGCCCCCTGGCGACCCATCAGATCGGGGCATGGGTGCCCTTCCTGCGCAAGGTCATCGACGGCGGCTCGCGGCGGCGCAGAAGACCCCGATCAGCGCGGCCGCGGGGTAATAGCTGGTCTGTCTTTGATTTTCACGCGGAAGCAGAGCCGATGATCCGCTGCAAATTCTCCGGTGCATAATATTCGGAAGGAGGAACGGTGCCGCCGAGCGTACCGAAAAATCGGTTTCTTTCGATTGGGTTGGTACGTAGTGCCTCGTAGAGCGCCAGCATCTCGGGCGATGGGGGCTCCAGGGTCGCCATGCCGCAGCTCAGCTCATACATCGGCGTGAACTGTTCATCGCGAACTCGCTGGTATTCCGCGAGTGCCTGGTTCAGCGGCCGGGTGCCCGATAAACCCGCGTGCACCGCGTCCGCGAGCCATTCCGCGGAGCGAAACGCATCCGAGATCCCTTGGGCAATGATCGGATCTTTGTGGTATGCCGCGTCTCCGACAAGAGCCCAGCCGTCTCCAAAAGCCTGGCGGAAAAAGTTCGGCAGATCGCCCCTGCCTCTGATCCGCTCGACGCGCGTTCCCCCGCGAAACGGTTCTTCAAAACCGGCAACCCGCCGTACTGCGTCCGCCAGATGCCGCTCCGAATCGCTGCGGACCGCTACGAAATCGTCGCGCGGACACGCGAGATACGTGACCGTCAACCCATCGTTGGTGGGAAAGCTAATGACCACGCGGCGCGGGAGCGGGTGGATGCCAGGAACATGCGGAGAGACATCCCAATAGGCATAGTAACCGCAGGTGAGCGCCGGCCGGACATTGTATTTTTTGCTCCCCACCGCCTTGGCTACCAGCGAATTCCGCCCATCCGCGCCGATGACGATGCCCGCGTGCTCCTGGATCTCCGCTCCGCCGCGTTCGTGACCGGAGATGCCGGTCACTTGGCTGTCGGAGAACGTCAAGCCGGTTACCGAGAAGCCCTCTCTCACCTCCGCGCCGGCTGCGGCTGCGGCATCCACCAGAATCTTGTCCAGAACCGTTCGGCGTGGCACGCAAATCTCGGCCATACCATCGGCCGCTATCGGGTCGCCAATAAGCTGAAAGGCGCCCAGATCCAATCCGATCGTCCGGAACGGCGGGCAGTTGGTATCCAACACGCGGTCGAGCAGTCCCCAACGCTTTAGGCACGCCATTCCCAGCTGCCAGATCCAATGAGTGGAGATTGTGTCACTCGGGAACGTCGCGCGGTCGACCAGCAGGACCCGATAGCCCTGTCGAGCGAGCAGCATAGCCGTCGGCGAGCCGGCACAACGCGCGCCGACCACGATCGCGTCGAACATGTCCCCTCCCTCAGATCGAGTTCGAGAGTCTTGTCCCCGGAGAGTGCCGAGCTATTTGTTCGTATTCCAGATGTCCTGCAGCAGCTCCCATTGGCTGCCTACTTTCTCCCAGACGACAGCGTACTTCAGAGCGCCATCCTGAGGCAGCTGGGCCTTTGTTTTGAAGCTGCACGTGCCGATTTCCCGTGCCGCGTTACGGCCGAGCCGCTTCACGTCGAGTGCGGTACACTTGACGTCGCCAATCTGCTGCATCTGTTGCCGCCAAAAGGCTTCGATCGCGCTGCGGCCCTTCAACATCTCGGCGCCAGGCGGTAGCGCATAGGTGTCCTCGGTGTACATCGCCGCCAGTGCCGCGGCGTCACCCTTGTTGAAGGCTTCGGCCCATTTGTCATCGGCTTTTTGGATGGTCGCCTTGCTCTGGGCCGCTGCCGGCCACGCGACGAGAATAAGGCATGCTGCGAGCATTGCGATCCGCGACATCGAACCCTCCCTTGCGTGTCGCGCGATCTTGGCACGGCTTCCGGCAACTTCGCAATGCTGCCCTGCGCCTCCGCGCACGCAGGACAGGGGCGGGGCAAGCAGAAGCCGGGGTCCGGATAGATTTTCAAGCTCGGCGAAGCACATGACCGTGGGTTCCTCGAAGCGGATAACTCGGAGGCGGTCGGCCTTAACTGGAAATCAACTACGTGACACTCACATTCCAGAAAATCGGCGCTCCGAACTTGAGGACGTCCCGAACGTTCTTTCGGAAGGCCGTCGGCTGGACCCATTCCCCCCACGGCACGTACGTCACTTCGTCGAGAGCGATTTTCTGGACCTCATCGGCGAGCTGCTTTCGTTTCGTTTGATCGGTCGCGCGCACCCAGTCGGTAGCGAGCTTTTCGAGCTGCTGGATGTCCGGCCAGCCGTACCAGGCGCGCGGGCCTGCGCCCGACAGGCCAAAGTGGACCGCGGGATTGATGACATCCGCCGCCTGAAACCACGTGTGAAGGAGGTTCCAGCCACCCTTGTCGGGCGGCTCCTTGCGCGCCCGCACGACGAGGTTCGTCGACCAATCGACCCCCTTGAGGACGACCTTGAAGCCGATCGACTCCAGCCGTTGGCGGGTGACGACAGCTGCGGCGTTCATGTACGGTCTGTCCGTGATCTGGAGCACCACGATCGGCTGGCCATCGTAGCCCGACTCCTTCACGAGCTGCCGCGCTTTTGTCAGGTCGTGCTCAATCATCGGCTCGGCACCGATCTTCGTCGCATAGGGGCCCCCGCAGGCAAATACCGAATAGCAAGTCCGATAATATTCCGACTGTCCGATGGCCCAAGCGAGATAGGTTTCCTGGTCCATCATGTGGAGCAGTGCGTGGCGCGCCTTCTTGTTGTTGAACGGCGGGTGCAGGCAGTTCGGCCTGAGCCAGCCCTGCGTCCCCAGGGGATCGGTGAGTAGCGTCTGTAGATCCGGGTTCTGTTCAATCTTGGGGACGAAGTCCAGCGGTGGCTCCTGCCACCAGTCCACTTCGCCCGCTGCGAGGCCTTCCGCCGCGTCCCAGGGGTCGGGGATATACCGCCAGATTACCTTATCGAGATAGGCCTTCTTGCCGCCGGTTGACCCACTCGAGGGCTCGTCGCGGGGGATGTAGTCCGGGTTCCGCAGGTACACGACCTGCTCGCCGGGTTGCCACTCGTCGCTTGCGAACTTGAACGGTCCGGAGCCGATGATCTCCTTGATCTGCTCTTCCGCCGGCATGGACGCAATTCGTGCTGGCATCATGAAGGGAACGTTGCCCCCCGTCTTTCCCAGTGCGTCGAGCACGGGGCCGAAACGCTCGGCGAGTTCCAGCGTGAACGTGTTCTTGTCAACGGGCACGATCTTCCCGGTATGCGCCATCAGGAGTTGGCCGAAGCGATCCCTCTTTCCCCAGCGCTTCAATGACTCCACGCAGTCTTCCGCCACGACCGGCTGCCCGTCGTGCCATCGGAGTCCGTCGCGCAGAGTGAACCTGTACTTCATGCCGTCTGGAGACACGATTGTCCGGTCGACCATCTGCGGTTTGACCTGAAGGTTCTCGTCCGTGCCGAAGAGGGTGTCGTACACCAGATAGCAGTGGTTACGCGTGATGTAGGCGGTCGTCCAGACAGGATCGAGGACCCTCAGATCGGCCTCCGCCACGAAACGGAGGGTCTGTCGGTCTCTCTGCGCGTGGACCGCAGGCGTGCGCAGCGTTATCGCGGCGGTCGTCGCGGCCGCGCCTCGGATGACCTGTCGGCGGCTGATGCGGTCCATTCTCGACTTCCTGTTTACGGCGCCGGTCAATCAGCCCGGGCGACTAGGGCATCCTGGATCGGGTGGATACCAGTCGTCAGCCCATGGCGGCCTTCGCAGGCCGTATTTTGCCGGAGAGCCCAATCGCATTTTTTACACGATCCCTTCCTCGCGCAGTCCCGCGACATCCCCGGCGCTCATGCCGAGCCACTCGCCGAAGATTTCGGCGGTGTGCTCGCCTAACAGCGGCGCCGGCTCGACCGGCGGCGGGGCGCCGTCGAAACGCACCGGGAAGGTTGGCATGCGCAGCTCGCCATTCGGATGCCGCATCGTCTGGATGATGCCGCGCGTCTCGAAGCTGGGCTCGCCCAATAGGTCTCCGGTGTCGAGCACAGCACCGGCGGGGACGCCGGCAGCGCCGATCAGGCGCATCGCCTCGTGCTTGTCGTGCTGCCGCGTCCAGTCCGAGATCATCCGGTCGATCTCGGCTTCGTGCTGGCTGCGCGCCTCGCGCGTTACAAAACGCGGATCATCGAGCAGATGCTCCCGCCCGAGGACCCTCAAGAGGCGCCGCCAATGCTCGGGATTGGCGGGGCTGGTGAAGAGATAGACATAGTCGTTGGGGCCGCCGGGCTTGCACGGATAAATGCCCGAAGGGGCCATACCGCCGGCCAATGGCTTGGCACCGTTGCGCATTGCCGGCTGGCCACTGCGGGCATGCTGCACAAAGGCCCCGCGGGTGTATTGCAGCTGGGCGTCCTGCATCGCGATCTGCACCAGCCGGCCGCAGCCGGTGGTGTGGCGCTGATAGAGCGCACCCAGGATGCCGATCGCCAGCAGCATCCCCGTGCCCGTATCGCCCAAGGTCGGGCCCGGCTTGCATGGGCGCCCGTCGCGCTCGCCGGTGATCGCCATCGTCCCCCCGCAGGCCTGGGCGATCATGTCGAAGGCGAGGTTGTTCTCGTAGGAGCTGCCTTGTCCGAACCCCTTGACCTGGGCATAGACGAGGCGCGGGTTCATCGCGTGAAGCTCGTCCCAGCCGAGCCCGAGCCGCTCGATTGCTCCGGGCGCGAAGTTCTCGACGAAGACGTCGGCCTGCTTCGCCATTTCCTTGACCAGCGCGAGACCGCGCTCGGATTTGAGGTTGACCGTGACCGATTTCTTGTTGGCGTTGTAGATCATGAAGTAATAGGCGTCGGTGCCGGGCTTCGGTCCGGTGCCCAGTATCCGGCCGGGCTCGCCGCCTTTCGGGTTTTCGACCTTGACGACCTCGGCGCCGAGCCAGGCGAGCGCCTCGGTGCAGGACGGTCCCGCCTCGAATTGCGACAGGTCGAGAACCCGAACCCCGCTGAGGCAGTTCGGCGCAACGCTCGTTTGATCCAGCGCTCGTCACTCCTGGTCAAAAATCGGGAACCCAGGTTAGAGCAGTCCGGATTTTGATTGAAACGCCTTTTGGCGACCCCTACCGTGTATCGTAACTTGACAAAGGGCCCCTCATCCCGCGGCTGCCCCCTCCCTAACCCTCCCCCGCTCGCGGGGGAGGGTTAGGGAGGGGGCAGCGTGGCTAGAGTGTGGGTTGGGGCAGAAGCAACGGGACCAGCTAACTCAGGTAATTCGATGAAAGTTTTTGTCTTCGATCTCTTGGCGTACGGCGAGCAGCTCGAGCATTTGAAGGTCGGCAACGAGCTGCCCTACCCGCTGTCCAACAAATACTTCAAACCCGAGGTCGCGGCGCGCACCTATGCCGAGCACCTCGAAGCCTGGGAGGAGCTCGATCGGCTGGGCTATGACGGGGTCGGGTTCAATGAGCATCACTGCTCGCCTTATGGGTTGATGAACTCGCCGAACCTGCTGGCGGCGGCTGCCGCGCAGCGGACCAAGAACCTCAAATTGCTGATCTACGGCAATCTCCTGCCCCTGCACGAGCCGCTCAGATTGGCCGAAGAGCTGGCGATGCTCGACTGCATGTCGACCGGGCGGCTGATTTCCGGGTTTGCCCGCGGCATTCCGCGCGAGTATCAGGTGCACAACGTGCCGTTGGCGCAGTCGCGCGCCCGCTTCGAAGAGGCGTTCGACATTATCACCAGGGCGTGGACCGAGGAGATCTTCTCCTATGACGGCGTCTTCTGGTCTTACAAGGACGTCGCCCTCTGGCCGCGGCCATTGCAGCAGCCCCGCCCGCCGATCTGGATGCCGATCGTCGGCAGCAAGGAATCGATCGAGTTCGCCGCCCGGCACGATCTGCCGATCACCCCCGGCCTCGGCCGCTCGCAAGGCCTGCGCGACGACATCATCCGCCATTACGCGCGTTGCCTCGCGCAATCGGGCCACCGGATCACGCCCGACCATCTGTCGCTCGGCATCAGCGCCTATGTCGCCGATAGCAAGGCCCGGGCGGTGCGCGAGATGGGGCCCCATCACCTCTATTTCAATCGCACATTGTTCAGCCACGGCAACTTCACCGAGACCGACCGGCTGCGCCAAACCGGCTATTCGAGCGCGGGGTCGACCGATTACGTCAGTCCCGAGAATTTGCGCGCCGCGCAATTCGCTCGCGAGGATTTTCGCGGCTTGACGATGGCCGATGTCGAACGGCAGGCCGAGCATATGCCGTGGGGCACGGCGGATGAAGTCGCAAGGCGGATCATCGACGCGGCGCAGAGTGCGGGCGCCAACACCGTG
>DATEQL010000753.1:0-30440 GCA_035272665.1 Allostellaceae bacterium | reverse complement strand
CAATCACCTCGACCACAAAGCGCGCCAAATGCCGTTCCGACAGCCACTCATCCACCGATGGCGGCAGCAAAAACCCCGTCTGCCGGTCCACTTGGCGAAACATTATGGGCTAACCTCCACCTAAGTCCGACAGGCTGCTAGTCGCGCAGCTCGCGATAGGTGAACTGCTTGATTTGACCGGTTACCGGGCTGTCCCAGATCAGCGCGAGACGCTCGCCACGGCCGGCTGCGACGTGACGGTCGGGCGCATTCCAGCAGGCAGGTGTTGAGCTTCGCACTGGCGAACCAGCGATAGAAGGGCGGCCGGCTCGCATCGAGCACCCGATCCCAGCGCCGCTGCCAATCGATCGCCTCGGCGGCTTCCGTCCAGAATTCCTCCGGCTGGTCAAGCGAGCGGCGATAGGTGTCGGCATCGCCCGTCGGCATCGCACGCAACTGATGAACTTCGCCTTTCCACCCCGCGGCGCGGGCGACACCCTGCCGCCCGCTTGCCAAAGCGAAGTTACGCACCATATCGCAACCATGCGAAACTACCAATTTATTGATGACTATTATCGCACTGATCGGCCGATGCCAACCGGCGATCCGACGGTTTTCGGGTTTCCCTGCCGCTTCCCTGCCGCGCCTTCGGTTCGACCGGAGAGTGGCGCGCAAGGTATTGATCATAAACGAACTTTTCGGTGCATTGCGAGTCGCGAAGAATTTTTACCCTGAGTTTCCCGGAGCGGCAGAGAAAGGGAGGGGGCGGCGCGAGGGTGGGGGGAGCCCCCGAACGGACGGTCGCCCGCCAGGCCTGCTCCAGGCGCCGCGCCTCGCGGCGCGGAGAGGGCGGGCGTTCCGGGGGTAGGGTGAGGGGCCGGTTTGGGCTAAGATCATATCAGGGAGGAGCATGATCGTGACCGAAGCCAACCCTTGCGAAATCGGGCTAGACAAGAACGCCGCCAACTACGTACCGCTGACGCCGATCGGTTTCTACTGCGCAGCGCGTCGGTCTACCCGGACCGGCTCGCGGTCGCTTATGGCGAGCGGCGCTACAGCTGGCGCGCGGCACTGGATCGCTGCCGCCGATTCGCCAGCGCCTTGGCGGCGCACGGCGTCGGGCGCGGCGACACCGTAGCCTTGATGGCGCCGAACGTTCCCGAGGTCTTCGAGGCGCATTTTGCGGTGCCGATGGCGGGCGCGGTGCTGAATGCGCTCAATATTCGGCTCGACCCGGAGACGATCGCCTTCATCCTACGCCACGGCGAGGCCAAGGTGCTGATCACCGACACCGAATTTTCGCCGGTGATCCAAGAAGCTCTGGCCCGGCTCGAAGACAGGCCCATCGTGATCGACATCGCCGATGCCCAGGGATCTGGCGGAGACCGGCTCGGCGAAATGGATTACGAAGCCTTTCTCGCGGCCGGCGACCCGGAATTCCCGGAAGTGAGGCCCCAGGACGAGTGGGAGGCGATCGCGCTCAACTACACTTCGGGCACCACCGGCGACCCTAAAGGTGTGGTCTACCACCATCGCGGCGCTTATTTGAACGCGCTCGGCAATATCCTGGTCTGGGGGATGCGGCACCACCCGGTCTATCTTTGGACCTTGCCGATGTTTCACTGCAACGGCTGGTGCTTTCCGTGGACCATCACGGCGCTCGCCGGAACCCATGTCTGCCTGCGCAGGGTCGAGGCCGCGGCGATCTACGAGGCGATCCTACGCGAGGGGGTGACCCATCTCTGCGGCGCACCCGTGGTCATGAACATGCTGCTCAATGCCGGGCCAGGGCTGAAGCGCTCGCTCGACCGCCGAATCGAGATGATGACGGCCGGCGCCGCGCCCCCCGCAGCGGTGATCGAGGGGATGGAGAGCCTCGGCTTTCACATCACCCATGTCTATGGGTTGACCGAGGTCTATGGCCCCGCCGTTGTCTGCGCCTGCCACGACGAATGGGACCAGCACCCCGCCGCCGAGCGGGCACGGCTCAAGGGCGCGCCAGGGTGTCACCTATCCGGTGCTCGACGATCTGATGGTCGCCGAGCCCGCGAGCTTGGCACCAGTGCCTGCCGACGGCACCACGATGGGCGAGATCTTTATGCGCGGAAACATCGTCATGAAGGGCTATCTGAAAAACTCGCATGCCACGGAGGAGGCCTTTGCCGGCGGCTGGTTTCATTCGGGCGATCTCGGGGTCATGCACCCCGACGCTCGAAGGACATCATCATCTCGGGCGGCGAGAACATCTCGACGATCGAGGTCGAAGATGTGCTCTACCGGCACCCTTCTATCCTCGATGCGGCGGTGGTCGCCTGCCCCGACCCGATGTGGGGCGAAACCCCCTGCGCCTTTGTGACCCTGAAGCCCGAGGCGAGTGCCACGGTGGAGGAGATCATCGCCTTCTGCCGCGAGCGCCTCGCTCATTTCAAAGCGCCGCGGACCGTGATGTTCGGGCCGCTGCCGAAAACCTCGACCGGCAAGATCCAGAAATTCCTGTTGCGCGAGCGTACCAAGGGCAACGCGTAAGGTGGTGCAAAGCCCGCAGCCTCGGAGGAGCACAGAAAAAGCCGGGAGGGACTGGGCGCCTCCCGGCTTTCTGAGGGTCCAGGTTGTTGAGGGCTGCCGTCAGTGCCGCTCGAGCTCGAAGATTTCGTCCTTGATACGCAGCTTCTGGCGCTTCAGATCGGAGACCGCATCCCGATTCGGCAGGGGACGCCTATTCTCTTCATCGATGGCGCGCTCTAATTCGGCGTGCTTGGCTTTTAGCGCCTCGATGCGATCCTGCGGCGACATGCACCTTCCTCCTCTAGATGATGATAAATTTCCATGGTAACGCCGGCTGTAGCAGCCGGCCAGGGAGTAGCTGACCCGTGAAACGCAGATATATCGCGTCAGCGGGTTTCACAACGGGCGATATCGGAGAAAAACCCGGCCGGCCCCGCCTGATCGTCGGCATCAGCGGCGCCTCGGGCGTCATTTATGGAGCCCGGCTGCTCGACCTGTTGCGACCCTTGCCGGTCGAGACGCATCTCGTGGTCAGCCGGATGGCCGACGTGACCTTGACGGTCGAGACCGATCTCAAGCCGGCGGCGGTCCGTGCCCGGGCGGACGTCGTCCATGCCAACAGCGATCTGGCCGCGCCGATTTCGTCCGGCTCGTTCAAGACGATCGGCATGGTGGTGGCCCCCTGCTCTATCCGCAGCATGGCCGAGATCGCCAGCGGTGTGACGACGACGCTGTTGACGCGGGCGGCTGACGTCGTGCTGAAGGAGCGCCGACTGCTCGTCCTTTTGGTACGCGAGACGCCGCTGCACACCGGCCACCTGCGAACGATGACCGCGCTTTCGGAAATGGGCGCAGTGATCGCGCCGCCGGTTCCGGCCTTTTATGCCAAGCCGCAGACCCTTGCCGATATGATCGATCAGACGCTTGGCCGCATTCTCGACCTGTTCAATCTCGAAACCGGATGGGTGCGACGCTGGGGCGAAACTTCTGCCGAAGGCGCGCACCCGCTCCGCTCAAAACCGCCGCGCGACGGCGTGTAACGACCAGGACGTGTTCAACCCCGCACGAACGCTGCGAGCGCTTCTCGGATCGTCGCTGCTTCCGGGCTGCGGGTCCTCTCCGGTCCGAGATAGAGGGCAAGGTTCGCGTGCGCGGCGGTGGCGCGCCGGGCCGGATCGGCGTCACTGCCCGGCGGCCCGGCAAGGCGGGCGAGGCGATCCTGGATTACCCTCTCCGCTTTGAGCTCGAGCGCCTTGACGCCCTCGCGTAACCGTTGAACATCCGCGTCCGTGTCCGACCGGAGCTTTCGCCTCAGCGCCCGCAGAGGCTTCACGATGCCGGCCTTGATCGGACGGACGATTTGATCGGCGATCACCAGTTCCTTGTCGGTCAGCCGGCTTCGTCCGGAAACGCCGTGCCAAAGGGAAAACAGCATCAGGTTGACGTCGCAGCCGCGGTGATCCTGCAACGCGACCAGCGCGTCGGAGACGCCCGGGCGCTCGTAGAACGCTAAGGAAAAACGCCACAATGCCTCCGACGGCTCGTCGATCGTCTCAATCGTCACGGCGACCAGTTTGCAACCTACGGCCAATCCGCACGGGGGTGCTGTCGGGAATCACCGCATTGCGCGGGGCAATGATGGGATCTGGGAGTGTCGCGAGCTTTCGCCGGTTTCGACACCCCCTGCATCCAAGATGATATACTGATGGTAAACTCTAAGGCCAGCGGCCATGGACCTCGACGTGGAAGCCCTCAAGGCGAAGCTCGCAACCCTGAAGAGCGAACATCGCGACCTCGACAATGTCATCGCTCGGCTCGCCGAACGCGCGCCGTTCGACCAGCTGCAGCTGCAACGTCTAAAGAAGCGAAAGCTGCTGCTCAAGGACCAGATCTCGAAGATCGAGAGCGAGCTCTTGCCCGATATCATCGCCTGAGAGCGCGGTTCGCGCGCGGCGACTGGTCTACCAGGGGTGCTTGTGTGGACCGATCCAACCTCTAATATGAGCCGGTCCTCGCCGCCACATCCTCGAAGGAACCCAATGAGCGACCCCGGTCGGTCGATAGGCATCATCATGGGGAGCCAATCCGATTGGGAGACGATGCAGCATGCCGCGGGCGCTCTCGACCGGCTCAACATCAGCTACGAAACGCGCATCGTTTCGGCGCATCGCACGCCCGAGCGGCTGTACGAATATGCCCGCGCGGCACGCTCGCGCGGTTTGTGCGTGATCATCGCCGGGGCCGGGGGTGCCGCTCATCTCCCTGGTATGATCGCAGCCCTGACATCGCTCCCGGTGCTCGGCGTTCCGATCGAGAGCAGAGTTCTCAAGGGAATCGACAGCCTGCTCTCGATCGTGCAGATGCCGGCCGGGATTCCGGTTGCGACCTTCGCCATCGGTCAGGCCGGCGCCGTCAATGCCGCTCTTTTTGCCGCGGCAATTCTCGGCTTGTCCGATGCCACCGCCGGGCAGGCTCTCGACAACTGGCGGCGGGCGCAAACACAGGCTGTGGCTGACCGCCCGGACCAGCGATAATGCCGGCGGCGACGCTGGCCCCCGGCGCCACGATCGGCATTTTAGGCGGCGGCCAGCTCGGCCGGATGACAGCGATCGCCGCGGCTCGGCTCGGCTTTCGCTGCCACGTTTTCGCGACCGAGGCGGACAGCCCCGCGGAGCAGGTCTGCGGTGCAGCAACGATCGCGGAATACTCCGACCGCCAAGCGCTCGAGCGCTTCGCCGCCGCCGTGGACATCGCCACCTTCGAGTTCGAGAACATCCCGGCCGAGGCGGTTCGGTGGGTTTCCGACGTGCGGCCGGTGCTGCCGCGCCCCGAAATTCTCGAGATCGCGCAGGACCGCTTGCGAGAAAAGGATTTCCTCCGCTCGATCGATGTCGACACCGCCGCTTACCGCGAGGTTGCCGACTCGGCAGCCCTGCTCCGGGCGATGCGGGACTTTGGCTACCCGGCTGTGCTCAAAAGCGTGCGCATGGGCTATGACGGCAAGGGACAGGTGACCTTGACTCCGGAAACCAAGGCCGAGGAGGCTTGGCGGCGGATGGGCGGTGAAATCGGCATCCTCGAGAGCTTTGTCGATTTCAGGTGTGAGATCTCGGTTGTCGTCGCACGCGGCCGCAACGGCGCCTGGGCGACCTATCCGCCGGTCGAAAATCACCACGTCGGCCATGTCCTCGACACCACGATCGCACCCGCGCGCATCGCCGCCGAGACGGCGATGCGCGCCGAGGTGATCGCGCGGCACGTTGCCGAAAGGCTCGATCTCGTCGGGGTGCTCGCGGTCGAAATGTTCGTGACTCAAACCGGTGATCTCCTCGTCAACGAGATTGCCCCGCGCCCGCATAATTCAGGACATTGGACGATCGACGCCTGCATCACCAGCCAGTTCGAACAGCTGGTGCGGGCGCTGTGCGGTCTGCCGCTCGGTTCGGTCGAGCATCATTCTGACGCGGTGATGAAGAACCTGCTCGGTAGCGATGTCGAGAAATGGCGGGATGCGCTCAATGATCCGCTGGCAAAGCTCCACCTCTACGGAAAAACCGAGATCCAGCCTGGTCGCAAGATGGGCCACGTCACCCGGCTCATCCCTCATCGCTGAAGCCCCACCCCTCCCACCCCCGTTCGCGGGTCGCTCGCGGGGGAGGGAAGGGTGGGGGTTATCGGAACTGACGCAGTAAGCGAAGCGGGTTCGGTAAGCGCTCTACGGCCGTCCCAAAACGTCGGCGTGCCTTCCCGATGAGGGCCACCTCGGCGAGTCGCCGATCGAGGAAGCCGCGGGTGTCGTTAAAGTTCGGAGAGCTGTCTTCGAGCCAATAGAGCAGGGTGACGGCATAGATCGCGGAAAGCGTGACGCGCTTGGTGTAAAAGCTAAAATCGGTTGCACGGTCGCCGGCGGCGAACCAGATCCCATCAACCGTTTGGTACAGCAGCCGCAACGCGAGTGGTGCGTGTTGCGGCTGGGCCAGCACTGAAACTGCTCGGCGGACCGGCTCGCGCCACGGCTCGATGATTTCCAAGCGGACGGCGATCGCAAGCGCAATGCGGTCGGGAACGCGTAACGGCTCGAGCCGCAAGGTCTCGAGCCGCTCGAGCATACGATCATCCGCCCAGCGGCTGAAGCCGGCAACGAGGCTGACGGTCCCGTCCGGAAAAAGCACCATCGCCTCATCGCCGGGCATGCCGATCCGCCTCGCCGCCGCGCGCAGCGCCGCGCGCGACCAGCCGTCGAACGGCACGTCGGGCAGTATCGCTTCGATCAGCGCGTCGCGTTGCGTCTCGGCGAGCGGGCTCCTCATCCGGCCGGGTTTTCGGCGAGAAAGCTCGCGAGATCGATCGGGTGCCGCTGCAGTTCCTCGAGGAAAACGAGCAGCCGATGATCGGTCATCCGCTGCGGATACAGGATCCCGTCGAGGTGATCGCACTCGTGCTGGACGACGCGGGCGTGGAAGCCCTCGACGTCGCGCTCGATGACCTCCCCTTCGAGGCTCGTCCCCCGATAGCGGATGCGCAAATGGCGCGGCACGACCCCGCGCAATCCGGGAACCGAGAGGCAGCCTTCCCAACCGAACGCGCGGTCGCGCCCGAGAAGCTCGACCACCGGGTTGACCAACACCGTCAGATCCTGCGCGCAGTCGCCGGGCATCTCGGTGACCCGCTCGTCGGGGACCCGGAAGACGACGAGCCGGCGCGGCTCGTGGACCTGCGGAGCGGCGATGCCGGTGCCGCCGGCATCCTCCATCGTCTCGATCATGTCCTCGACGAGCCGGCGTACCCACGGTGCCGTCGGGTCTTCGACCACGGCCGAAGCAGCGCGCAGCACCGGATGCCCCATGCGGGCGATTTTCAACAGAGCCATGGCTGAAATATGCTGCGCCAAGCGCTCGGGGTAAAGCGTCAGGCCGGTCTGCCGCCCGGCCGGCTTCGCACCAGGCTGCAGAGGTGCTAGATGATGCAATAAGCTGGCCGTCCGCTGGTCGGTAGAAACGTCCATCGATCTCTGGAGAAACGCCCCCGTGCAGGTCCTCGTTCGCGACAACAACGTCGATCAGGCTCTGAGAGCCTTGAAGAAAAAAATGCAACGCGAAGGGGTGTTCCGAGAAATGAAGCTGCGCCGGAATTACGAAAAACCTTCGGAGCGGCGGGCGCGGGAAAAGGCCGAGGCGGTCCGCCGCTATCGCAAGCTGCTTCGCAAGCGGATGGAGCGCGAGGGTTACTGAGCCTCGAAACCGTCGCACGGTCCGAAAGAGACCGATCACTCGAGCGCCTTGACGATCTCCTCGCACATTTTCTTGGCGTCGCCGAACAGCATCATCGTGTTGTCGCGATAGAAGAGCTCGTTGTCGACGCCGGCGTAACCCGAGGCCATTGATCGCTTAACGAAGAGAACGGTCTTGGCGCGTTCGACTTCGAGGATCGGCATGCCATAAATCGGCGAGGTGGGATCGGTTTTCGCCGCTGGATTGGTCACGTCGTTGGCGCCGATGACAAAAGCGACGTCGGTCGAGGCAAAGTCGCGGTTGATCTCGTCGAGTTCGAAGACCTCGTCGTAGGGAACATTGGCCTCGGCAAGCAGCACGTTCATATGACCGGGCATGCGTCCGGCGACAGGATGGATCGCGTAGCGGACTTTGACCCCATCCTTCTTCAAGAGGTCGGCCTCTTCGCGCAACGCATGCTGGGCCTGGGCAACGGCCATGCCATAGCCCGGCACGATGATGACCGAGCCGGCATTCTTCAAGATAAACGCCGCATCCTCGGCGCTGCCGGATTTTACCGAGCGGTCCCCCTTGTCTGTGGCGGCGATGGCACCGCCCTCGGTGCCGAACCCCCCCAGGATCACGTTGAGGATCGAACGGTTCATTCCCTTGCACATTATGTAGCTGAGGATGGCACCCGACGAACCGACGAGCGCTCCGGTGATGATCAAGAGGCTGTTCGACAAGGTGAAACCGATGCCGCAGGCTGCCCAGCCCGAATAGGAGTTCAGCATCGAGATCACGACCGGCATGTCAGCCCCGCCGATCGGTACGATCAACAGGAAACCGAGCGCCAGCGAAACCAGGAGGGTCAGCCAAAACGCCACTGCCGCTTCGGTCCAGACGAACAGGATGATCAGCAGCACCAGCAAAACCCCGAGCCCGGCGTTCACCATTTGTTGGGCGGTGAAAATGAGAGGCCTGCCGCTGAGCAGACCTTGGAGCTTGCCGAAGGCGACGATCGAGCCGGTGAAGGTGATGGCGCCGATCGCCATGCCGATCGCCATCTCGACGAGGCTGCCGCGGTGAATCGAGCCGCGCACCCCGATTCCATAAGCTTCGGGGAAGGTGAAGGCGGCGGCGGCGACGCAGACGGCGGCAAGGCCGACGAGGCTGTGAAATGCTGCGACCAGTTGGGGTAGCGCCGTCATCTGAATACGCAGCGCGATATAGGTGCCGATCGCGCCGCCGATCAGAACGCCGACAATGATCAGCCAAAAGCTCACCACATGCGGGGTCACGAGCGTGGTGACCACCGCGATGATCATGCCGGCGATGCCGTAAATGTTGCCTAGGCGCGCGGTTTCCGGCGAGGAGAGGCCCCTGAGGGCCATGATGAAGCAGACCGCGGCGATCAGATAGCAAAGGGCGGACAGACTCTCGCTCACCGCGGCCCCGCTATCTCTTTCTCCGAAACATCTCGAGCATGCGCTGGGTGACGATGAACCCGCCAAAGATATTGACCGCGGCAAGGGTCACAGCGACAAAGCCCATGATCTTGGCGAAGCTGATGCCCAGGGGACCTGCCGCGATCAGCGCTCCGACGATGATCACACTCGAAATGGCGTTGGTCACACTCATCAGCGGCGAATGCAATGCCGGGGTCACCCGCCATACCACGTGATATCCGACAAAGACCGCGAGCACAAAGACCGTCAATTCGAAAACAAAGGGCGTGCCGGCCGTTACCGCCGGCGGCGCCTGCTGCACCAGCTGGTGGGCCAGCGCGTCGAGGCTGCGCGCGAGCGTGTCGGCCTCGCCGGCGGCTTGGCTGGCGCGCTCGGCCAGGGAGACGGGGTCCGCCATCCGCTCGCCCCGTCAGCTCGCCGCTGCTTGGGTTTCCGCCACGGCCGGCGCCGCGAGCGCCGGGTTCACCACCGCGCCATTCTCGGTCAACAGCGTTCCCTTGATGATCTCGTCAGCCGTGTCGATCTTGAGCTTGCCGTCCTTGTCAACGAGAAGTGCCAGGAAATTATAGAGATTGCGCGCATAGAGCTGGCTCGCGTCGGTGGGGATGCGCGAGGGCATGTTGGCATGCCCGATGATCGTGATCCGGTTGGGAGTGGTGACGACTTCGCCGAGCCGACTGCCCTCGACATTGCCGCCGGACTCGACGGCGAGGTCGACGACGACCGATCCGGAAGCCAACTCGGCGATCATCGTCTCGGTCAGCAGGACCGGGGCCTTGCGGCCCGGAATGAGAGCCGTGCAGATGACGACGTCGGTGCGCTTCAGGGTGTCGGTGATTTTCTCGCGCTGGCGTCGCTGGAAATCCTCCCCCATCTCGCGGGCGTAGCCTTCGGCGGTTTCAGCCGAACGCGCTGCCGCTTCGTCCACGGTGATGAAACTGGCTCCCAGACTCTCGACCTGCTCCTTCGCCGCAGCGCGAACATCAGTCGCAGAGACGATGGCGCCGAGGCGCCGCGCCGTGGCGATCGCCTGCAGCCCGGCTACCCCTGCCCCCATTACCAGCACCCGCGCCGCCTTGATCGTACCGGCCGCGGTCATCATCATCGGGAAGGCTCGCCCGAACTCATCTGCCGCCTCGAGGGCGGCTTTATAGCCGGCGAGGTTAGCCTGGGAGGAGAGGGCGTCCATCGCCTGGGCACGGGTAATTCGCGGCAGCAGCTCGATGGCGAAGGCGATGATCCCGGCGGCGGCGTAGGCGTCAATTTCCGCGGGGTACCGCAGCGGCTGCAAAAGGCCGATCAACACGGCGCCGCGTTTCATGTGGCTCAGCTCGTCGCTCCCGGCCTCGTCGCCGATCAGCGGGCGCTGCACCTTCAGGACGATATCGGCATCGCGGAGCGCTGCCGCCGCATCCGGGGCGATCGACGCTCCCGCCGCTGCGAAACTACCATCGGCGAAGCAGGCGCCCTCGCCGGCGCCGCTTTCCGCAACCACATCGAGCCGCATGCCTACCATGCGCTTGACGGTATCGGGCGAAGCCGCCACCCGGCGTTCGAATGCCCGCCTCTCCTTGACGATGGCGACCTTCATCGAGCGGCTATTCCCAGATGGCCGAACCGACAAAAACGGCGCGCACAATGCCGCGGCTCTCAGGATTTGTGAAGAGAGAACCCTGTGCCTCCTCCTAGCGTCACGTTCGGTCGATCGGCCGCACGGGTTCAAGTGCGAGAGAGCAGCCCAGGTCATCTCGATTTGGCCACTTTCGACTCCGGTGATAAACTGTTCGCGCGGGACTTCGGCGTCATCCCGAACCCATCAGGAACGGCGCACGGCTCGGGATCCATGGACAATCAAGCGCCTACAATTGGTCGCAAGGCGCTGCCGGGAATAAACATGCAGGGGGTGCGTTGTCATCTCGTCAGGGATTGGCGCGGCCCTCGTTGCGCTTGGTTTCGGGCAAAGTTCCGGTGAGCATCCGGTTCGGCGATCAACTGATCGCAGTCCTGCCGCGATTGCGCCGATTTGCTCGCGGGCTTTCGGGATCCGTCGCCGATGCTGACGATCTCGTGCAGGCTGCGTGTGAGCGGGCGCTCGCGCGCCAGCACCAGTTTCAGGAGGGTACGCGGTTCGACAGCTGGATGTTTCGGATCGTGCAGACGATCTGGATCGACCAAGTCCGTTCGAGGGACGTGCGCAAGGAAGGTGGCGATATAGCCGAGGATCGGCTGGGATCAGATGAGCCGGTGCGCCGCGTCGAAGCACGCCTTGCTCTCGACGAGGTTTGGCGAGCCGTCGATCATCTGCCATCGGATCAAAGAATGGCCCTGTTGCTCGTCACCGTCGAAGGGCTCAGCTACAAGGAAGCCGCGGAAGTGGTGCAGGTCCCGGTCGGCACTATCATGAGCCGTCTCTCACGGGCCCGTATCGCGTTGCAGCTGCAGCTCGAGGCCGGCCGCGGGGCGCTCAGGAGTACCAAGGATGCAGCAGCGCAGTGACGACCGTCTCGTCGCTTATCTGGATGGAGAACTCGAGACGGCACAGAGGCGCGAGGTCGAAGCTTGGCTCGATGCCGACCCGGCTGCTCGTCGGCAACTGGCAGCGCTCGCCGAATCGGCGCACCTGTTGCGCCTCGCCTTCGACAAGGTTGTTCACGAGCCGGTACCCGACCGGCTGATCGCGGCGGCGCGTGGAGAAAAGACCCCGGCGCAAGCCGGAGCGCAGATTCTGCCGTTCCGTCGGCGTGCGAACGCGCAGGTGGTGATCTCGCGACGCTTGTGGATGGGGCTGCCGGTTGCCGCCTCGCTCTTTGGTCTCTTGGTTGGCATCGGCGCGGCATATCTCGGAGTCGGCAAGCTCGTGTTGGATGGCGAGGCCAGCAAACAGACGGCACTCGAGGCGGTCGCGGCCAACAACGTCTGGCTCGACAACGCCGCCGGTTATTTCAAGCTTGTTGTCAGCGCGGGCGATAACCCGCCGATCGACGTCCCGGCAACCGGCGACCCCCACGAGGCGCTGCAAAAGATCAGCCAGAAGTTGCCGCAGGAGGGCCGCTTGCCGCAACTGAATCTCAAGCCGTGGGGTCTCGATTTCCGCGGCGCCCGGCTCGTTGTCGCAGAAGGGCGGCCGGCGGCCGAACTTGTCTATACAACCGACAACAAGGCAATCGGGCCTTTGACCCTGATCATCGGGTCATCGAGACAGCCCGATATCTCCCCGACTTTCGATCGCCGTCAAGACGTCAATCTCCTGTATTGGCGACACCAAGGACGTGCGTACGCACTCGTCGGTCAGGCCGATATCGGCTATCTCTGGGGGATCGCCAACGACGTGGCTTGGCAGCTCGATGCGATCTGAGCGCCCGCAGCGAGTGTTGCGGCATGGGGGTTTTGAGCCCTTGCCCTTGTGGCGTAGTGCGTGGGGGATCTTTCGCGCCGAGATCTGAGCATACCCGTACTTGTACCGCGTTGGTTAAGGATCGAGACGCGCCGGCCCCATAGAGGATCATCTGATGCGGCTGTTGCTCGTCGAGGATAACGAGCGCTTCGCCGCGCTGCTGAAGCGGGGTCTTTCGGCGGCCGGATTCGTAGTCGACGTACTGGCGACTGCGGACGATGCCGCAGCGGCGTTGCGCACGAGTCGCTTTGAGATCGTCGTGCTCGATCTGGGGCTGCCGGATGCCGACGGCCTTGAGGTTCTAACCGAGATGCGCCGACGCGGAGATCCAACGCCGGTGTTGATCCTAACCGCACGCGGGGGCCTCAAGGATCGCGTCACCGGACTGCAAAGCGGTGCCGACGACTATCTGGTCAAGCCCTTTGCCCTCGAGGAACTCATCGCCCGGCTCCAGGCGCTGCTGCGGCGACCGGGCAGCCTCCTGGGCGTTGCGCTAAAGCTTGGCAATGTCACTCTCGACACCGTGGCGCGCCAGCTCTTCGTCGGTGATCAGCCGATTTTCTTCTCACCCCGCGAGATTGCCGTACTCGAACATCTGTTGCGTCGCAGCGGGCGGGTGGTTGCCAAGACGTTTCTGGAAGACAACCTCTACGGCCTATCGCAGGAAGTCGGATCTAACGCGGTCGAGGTTTATGTGCATCGACTGCGCAGGCATCTCGCAGAGGTCGGCGCTTCAGTCCAGATACACACCCTGCGCGGCGTCGGCTATCTGATCGCCGCGGAGAAATGAGGTGTGGCGGTTCCGCTCGGTTGTCTCGCGGATTATTGCGCTCCACCTGCTTGCGATAGTCGTAACATCGATCTGTATGCCGCTCGCCCTGTACATGATGCTAGACTACGCGGCGCAGGAACTGCACCACCGGGCATTGCGGGAACAAGCGGCACAGATTCTGCCTTATCTCGACAGACGGCCGGACGGGGCGCTCCAGCTATCGCTACCCTCGGCGTTGGCCGAGTTCTATTCCGAAGCCTATGGTCGTGCAGCGTTTGCCGTACTCGATCCCGATGGACGCGTGCTGTTCTCGTCCTTGTCGGGAAACCGCGCGATTACACGGACACGGCCGCTCACGACGCCGTTCGAGTATTTTGCACAGCACCGCGACAACACGGACATCTACGGGGTGACCGTCACGGCCGATATTGGCGGGCAACCTCTCATGGTTCAGGTCTCGGAGGACCTTGCTCATCGTGACGTGCTGATCGACGACATCGTCGCCGAGTTCTTCACGCGGGTGGGCTGGATCACCGCGCCCATTTTGTTGCTGTTGCTGGTCATCGACGTCATCATCTTCCGGCGTGTGCTGAGGCCGATCATCGCCGCCTCGGCGCTGGCCGAAGGCATCGGTCCCACCCGTACTGAGCTCAGATTGCCGGAAGAGGGCATGCCACAAGAGGTGCTGCCACTTGTGCACGCAGTGAACCATGCGCTCGACCGGCTCGAGGAGGGTTTCCGCGGGCAGCGCGAGTTCACCGCCGACGCCGCGCACGAGCTGCGGACGCCGCTTGCGATTCTGCGCACTCAAATCGACATGATCGACGATCCCGAGCTGGCGCAGTCGTTGCGCAACGACATCGAGAGCATGAGCCGGCTGGTGAACCAGCTGCTCGAGATGGCCGAGCTAGAGACTTTCGTGATCGGCGACGGTGAGGTCGCTGACCTTGCGGCAATTGCGACCGAGGTCGCCGCCTACATCGCCCCGCTGGCGCTGTCGCAAGGCAAGACCGTGGCGGTCACCGGCCCACGCCGCTCGGCACCGGTTCGTGGCAACACCGACACGCTTGGCCGCGCTGTCCGCAACCTCGTCGAAAACGCCCTCGCCCATACGGCACCGCGCACCACGGTCGAAATCTCCGTCGGTGCCCTAGGCACTCTTAGCGTGGCGGATCATGGCCCCGGCGTACCGATTACCGAACGCGAGCAGATCTTCCGGCGTTTCTGGCGCCGTGATCGCCGCCGTGCGGGGAGTGCCGGGCTCGGCCTGTCGATCGTCTCGCGTATCATCGAGATGCACGGGGCGACTATGACCGTGGAGGATCGCCCAGGTGGCGGCGCCATCTTTTCGATCCGCTTCCCCGATGTCATCGAAGGACCTGCCACTAATACACACCAGCTCGAAACTGCCTTTTGATCAGGTATTCCGGTCGTCCTGCCCGACACACCAACGGAAGATTTCCTGGACGCTTTCTGCCCCCTGAGGCATGATCTTCGCACTGCCAGAAGTAATCGTAAGAAAGGTTCGACTATGGTTGCTATCGAATCGACCCCCGAAATGGCGGCTGCAGTCTACGCAACCATGGCGCGCAACCTTGCAGTCGTCCGCCGCCGATTGCACCGGCCCTTGACCCTAGCCGACAAAATCCTGCTCGGGCATCTCGATGACCCGGAGAACCAGGAGCTCGAGCCTGGCAAGAGCTACCTGCTGACCCGGCCGGACCGCGTCGTGTTCCAGGACGTACTCGGGCAGACCGGTCTGCTCCAGTTCATGCAGACGCGGCGAGATAAGGTCGCCGTACCGACGACGGTGCACTGCGACCACCTGATCCAAGCGCGCCACGAGGGTAGACAGGATCTCCGCGAGTCGCTTGCCGAGAACCAAGAGGTCTACGATTTCCTGCGTTCTGCCGCGGCCAAATACGGCGCCGGCTTCTGGGGCCCGGGCGCCGGCATCATCCACCAGGTCGTGCTCGAGCAGTACGCCTTCCCGGGCGAATTGATTATCGGCACCGACTCGCACACACCCAATGCCGGGGGGCTCGGCGCTTGCTCCGTCGGGGTTGGCGGCGCCGACGCGGTCGAGACGATCGCCGGGCTGCCATGGGAGGTGCTCTACCCGCGTCACATCGCGATCGTTCTGACCGGCCAGATGAGCGGGTGGACCGCGCCCAAGGACGTGATCCTCTTCGTCGCGGGGGCGCTAACCGTGTCCGGCGGCACCAATGCCATCGTCGAATATATCGGCCCGGGCGCGCGTACGATCAGTGCCACCGGCAAGGCGACGATCACTAACATGGGCGCTGAGTTGGGCGCCACGACTTCGATCTTCCCGGCCGACGAGCACATGGCGAAGTATCTGCGCGCCACAGGGCGCGGGAATCTGGTGCCGCCGATGGAGGCCAACCTCGAATTGCTGCGGCCCGATCCGGAGGTCGAGGCCGACCCGGCGAAATTCTACGACCGCGTCGTCGAGCTCGACCTGTCGAAGCTCGAACCCTATATCGTCGGGCCGCATTCTCCCGATCGGGCGAGGCCGGTCTCGAAGCTCGCCGCCGAGGTTAAGGATGCAAAGAACGGCTTTGTCGACGACATCTCGACGGCTCTGATCGGCAGCTGCACCAATTCCTCCTACGAGGATATGAGCCGCGCCGCCGAAGTGGCCGAGCAGGCCAAGGCGCACGGCCTGAAGGCCGCCGTGCCGTTCCTGGTGACGCCGGGTTCGGAGCTGGTGCGCGCGACGATCGAGCGCGACGGGCAGATGCAGTCGTTGCAGGACATCAATGGCACCGTGCTGGCCAATGCCTGCGGCCCGTGCATCGGGCAATGGCGCCGTTCGACCGAGGCGTCGGAGAAGCCCAATACGATCGTCACCTCCTACAACCGCAACTTCCCGGCGCGCAACGACGGCAAGGCGACGACGATGAATTTCATCGGCAGCCCGGAGATCATCACCGCGATGGCCTTTGGCGGGCGGCTGTCGTTCAACCCGTTGACCGACACCTTGACCGGCAGCGACGGAAAGCCGTTCCGCTTCGACCCGCCGAAGCCTGCGCCCGAGGTGCCGGCGCGGGACTTCGACCACGGCCATGCCACGTACATTGCCCCGCCCGAGGACGGCAGCGGCATCGAAATCAAGGTCGACCCGAACAGCGAGCGACTTCAGGTCATGCTCCCTTGGCCGACCTGGGACGGCAAGGATTTCTTGGACATGCCGGTGCTGATCAAGACCAAGGGCAAGACCACGACTGACCACATCTCGCCGGCCGGGTATTGGCTACGTTTCCGCGGCCATCTCGACAAGTTCAGTGACAACATGTTCATGGGCGCGAACAACGCCTTCGACGTCGAGGCCGGCAAAGGCATCGACGTGCTCGCTGGTGAAAAACATCAGCCGATCGCCAAGATCGCCCGCCACTACAAGGCGCAGGGGATCAAATGGGTGGCCGTCGGTGACAGCAATTACGGCGAAGGCAGCAGCCGCGAGCATGCGGCATTGTCCCCGCGCCTGCTGGGAGGCGCCGCGGTTATCGCTCGCAGCTTTGCGCGCATTCACGAGTCCAATCTGAAAAAGCAAGGGCTGCTGGCGCTGACCTTCCAGAATCCTGCGGACTATGACCGCATCCGCGCGGACGATCGGCTCAGCCTCGTCGGGCTGGCAGGGATGGCGCCTGATAAGCCCGTCGAGTGCCGGATCAAGCACGCAGACGGAACAAGCGAGATGCTCCGGCTCAACCACACCTTCAGCGCCTCTCAGCTGGAGTGGTTTCGCAAAGGCTCGGCGCTGAACCTCTTCCACCACTGACAGGGCGGAACTCTGCACGGGCGATATGCCGAGCTCGCCGTGGCGATACCGGCAGTTTGACGCGGTGCCGGCCTTGGCGATCATATCGGACTAAGTCTCGATTAAGCGCGGCAGGAGCAGCGTGCCGTCCGGCTTGCTGCGTTCGGCGCGCACATCATGAATATGCCCGATTTCTGTAGTAGCGACGCAGGCGATAGGTTGACATTCAACGACTTGCGCGACCCGATGATTTTCCCACCCGGTCCAATCACATCGCCGTCCGCTGGACGCCTGTACCGGCGGCAGGGCGGCTTTACCCTGCTCGAGCTCCTCGTCGTGCTCGCCATCCTGGGGCTGCTCATCGGCCTTGTTGCGCCTGCCGCGCTACGGCAGCTCGGCTCTGCCAAAGAGAAGATCGCGCACCAATCGATCGAGCGCCTCGCCAGCGTGCTCGATATCTACAAGCTCGATATCGGAACCTATCCGACGACAGAGCAAGGTCTGTCGGCTCTGATCGATCGGCCCTCCGGGGTGACCCGCTGGAATGGACCCTACCTCAAGGGAGAAAAGGCGCCGGAAGACCCGTGGGGCAGACCCTTCGTTTATCACAATCCGAGTCAGCGCCCGAACCACGAATACGATCTCTACTCGCTCGGACCGACTGGTCAACCAGGTGGCACCGGCGATTCGGCGACGATCTTCAATGAATAAGCGACAAGTCGAGGATGACGGTGCGCGCCTCAATCGACCTTTGCGCAAAGCGGACGCAACGAGATCAACCTATCGCCGGTTCTAGGCTCAGAGCGTCGAGCTTTCCTGGGACGCCGTTGCCGTGCAGGCGTCTGCTCGGCGCGATCGGGTACTGGGGGGAGCGCAAGGCAATCGGGGACGTTCAACCGAAACCATTCGTATGAACCGTGCGTCGACACCGGAGAACCGGCAGGTTTTCTGCACCGCCGGAAACTTGACGGTTTTGTCAGCTGATGGACCCGTAGGTTCTCAGCTCGGAAACTTGTGGAGAAGGAATTACATGAAGAAGCGTCCGATCGCTGACGGCGGTATTGCCGCGGGGTTGATACTGATGCTGGCGAGCTGCACGAACCCGTACGACCCGGCGCAGCGCACGGTCGGGGGCGGGCTGCTCGGCGCCGGTGCCGGGGCCGCCATAGGCGGTGCGGTCGGCGGCGGTCATGGCGCCGCTCTCGGTGCGGCGATCGGTGGGGCCACGGGCGCCGTGACCGGCGCCGCGACGACACCCCCGCCACCACCGCCCAACGCCTATTACGGTCCGCCCGGAGCCTACGGGCAACCCGCGCCAGGTTACGGCTACCCGCCCTCGGGCTATTCCCAACCGGCGCCGGGCTACGGCTACTCGCCGCCGCCAAACTATCCTTCCTATTGAGCTGGTAGGACCGTCTCGAGGGCCGCCATCGCCGCCGTCGCAAATATTGCCGTTAGAGGGCGACGAGCCCCCGCGAGGCACGCTGCGTCATTCCCCCAAACCCTCGAGCCGCGGCAGCACGGCCTTGCTGAACAGCGTGAGGTTGGCGACCGTCTCCTCGTGGCTCAACAAGCCGCCCTGGCCCATCATCAGCAGGTGCCCAAAGCCGCCGACATGGTCGTAAAAGGCGTGCAGCTGGTCAAATACGTCGTCCGGCGTTCCGGCGAACGAAAGACCGGCATCGATGGCACCGGCTACCGTCATCCTTCGCGGATCGATGCTGCGGCCGTCGCGGGATTGGATGCGTCCGGCGCGGAACCCGGCGCCGCTCGTCCGCAAGGCTTGCGCGCTCTGCGCCACCGAGGCGTAGCCCGGCGGGTTCATGAACTGCGGCGCGACGATGCCCGAGGTGCGGCTGTAATCGAGGATCTGGTCGGCGCGGCGCCAGCCCTCCTCGCGGGTATTGCCGACCCCGATCAGCGCCATATAGGCGAGCCGCTGGGGTGTCATTGGGCGGGCGGCCTCGGCCGCCCGCTTGCGATAGGCCTCGAAGATCGGGGGCGTGCGCACCCAGCCGGTGTTGAGCACGCCGATGGTCATCCCGTGCTCCGCCGCCTCCATCGCGCTGCCCGGGCTGCCGACCGGCATCCAGACCGGTGGGTGAGGCTCTTGCCACGGCCGGGGCCAGACATTGACCTGCCGGTAATGGAAATGCGTGCCCTCCCAGTTGAACGGACCGTCGTGGGTCGTCATCGCCTTGAGGATCAGGTCGTGCGCCTCCCAGAAGCGCTCGATCAGATCGGCGGGGTTGGTGTTGGCGGGCGAGATTTCGAACGGCACGCCTTTGACAAAGCCCATCTCGATGCGCCCGCGCGAAATGACGTCGAGCATCGAATATTCCTCGGCGACGCGGATCGGGTCGTTGCGATTGCCGATCGGCATACCGAGCGCGAGGAGCCGGACATGCTTCGTCTCTCGCGCCAATATCGCCATCGGGATCGTACACACCGAGTCGGCGCAGGTCGCGGTGGCGTGGTGCTCGTTGGTCATGATGTTGATGCCGAGCTCGTCGCACAGTGCCCATTCGTCGAGGTAGCGGTGGTAAAGATCGGCCCCGATTTTCGGGTCGTAGAGCCGGTTTGGGATCACAACGCGGTACGAATCCTGCAGCTCGGGCCAAGCCGGGTGATATGCCATCTCGCTGAAATGCCACACCTTCATGATTTTACCTCCGCGTGCGCGAACCGTTCGATCGCATCGGCGACCGGGTCGGGCCGCTCGATCTGCGGGTAATGTCCGGCTTCGCGGATTAGCTCGAAGCGGGCATCGGGCAGCGACCGGCAGAGCCTCTCGCCGTAATCGGGCGACACGATGCCGTCGCTCTGGCCCCAGATGACCAAGGTCGGCACCCGCACGCGGCGCAGCCACCTGCGTAAGCCGGGATCGTGCATATAGGGGCGCCAGCCGTAGAGAGCGGTGGCTGCGCGGTCGCTCGCGATCGACGCAGCCTCGGCATCGTCGAGCTCGGCGTAATCCGGTGCGACGCGTTCCGGAGCGAAAAATGTCCGCCGCAAAACCTCGTCGGCAGGAAGCGCATAAATGTCGGCGATGTCCCGCTGCTCGCGCCCGGCGAACTTGACTCCGAGCGTGTCGATCAGCGCGAGCCGACCGATCCGCTCCACCGATCGGACGCACATTTCGAGCGCGACCCATCCGCCGAACGATGAACCGACGAGCACGGCGTCGCCGAGGCTCTGTTGCTCGAGCAGGTCGAGGTAGAGATAGGCGAGATCGTGGACGGAGCGGAAACCGTCGGGCCGTACCGACCCGCCGAACCCGGGATGGCGCGGCGCGATGACCCGCCAGCATCCTGCCAACCTGTCCAAGAAAACCCGGTTTTGCGCAAAATAATCGCCGCCGTGCAGAAACAGCAGCGACGGGCCTTCGCCGGTGATCGTGACTTCGAGCGAAACCTCACCAATATCGATGCGCGCCATCCTGTCCCCTCTGGGCCGCCGCCCCGACACTGCGGGGGAACCGGGCCTGCCCTGCATTATCGCGATCAATTCGTGCGCGGTCCAGGCTAAGGACGGGAGGGAGTCGGCGTGAACTCGCTCTTACCGGGACCGCTGCCGCGCGCGCCGTTGACCTCCATACTGAGATGCATCGATACTGAGCCGAGAGAGCGGCCGCTTCCGGACCAGCGGACGTCGGCGAGCGGGGCGGCCGGGTGAAAGCTAGCGAGGCTTCCCCATGAACGTCGAAACGATCCTACGCAGCAAAGGCCGGGAAGTGACGACAATCCGGCCCGACGAGACGGTCGGCGCCGCCGTGAACGCGCTGATTTCCCGCAATATCGGCGCTCTCGTCGCCAGCGACGACGGCGATAATGTGGACGGGATCATCTCCGAGCGCGACATCGTCCACGCCCTTTTCCGTCACGGCACCGGTCTTCTGTCGTTGACCGTCGCCGAGGTGATGACGCGGTCGGTCGTCACCTGCGATCCGACCGAGAGCGTCGGCGAACTGATGGCCGAAATGACCAACCGCCGCATCCGCCATCTTCCGGTGGTCCGAGACGGAAAGCTATGCGGCATCGTCAGCATCGGCGATCTGGTCAAGAACCGGCTCGACGAGATCGAATACGAGGCGCGCTCCCTGCGCTCATTCATCGCCGGCGCCTGAGCTGCGTAAATCTACGGGGCTTGTATCAACCAAGCCCGTGTTTAGCGCGCGCGCTGAAGTACCATTCTTTCGCCGGCTGAGATCGCCCGGCTTCGCGACGCCGGGCCGGAAGGCGGTTCAGGGGAGTCGGCCACCATGCCCGATTACCAGATCTTCGAGGCGGGCGATGTCGTGCTGCAGTCGGGGCTGACCTATCGGCAAGCGCGCCTTGCGTACAAGACCTACGGCACTCTCGACGCCGGCAAATCGAACGTCATCGTCTATCCGACCTCCTACGGGGCGCAGCATTACGACCTCGAATGGGCGATCGGCGAAGGCAAGGCGCTCGACCCGACCAAGTACTTCATCATCATCCCGAACATGTTCGGCAACGGCCTCTCCTCCTCGCCGAGCAACACGCCGGTGCCGTTCGATCGCGCGCGCTACCCGCATTTCACGATGACCGACAATGTGCGGGTCCAGCAGCGCCTGCTACAGGAGGTTTTCGGCATCGAGCGGGTCAAGCTTGTCTACGGGTTCTCGATGGGCGCACAGCAGGCGTTCCACTGGGGCGCGCTCTTCCCCGATCGGGTCGAGCGCATTGCCCCGATCTGCGGCTCGGCCAAGACCTCGCCGCACAATTTCGTCTTTCTCGAAGGGGTCAAGGCGGCGCTGACAGCCGATCCCGCCTGGCAGGACGGCTGGTTCGCCACACCACCGACACGCGGCCTTCAGGCGATGGGCCGCGTCTATGCGGGCTGGGGTTTGAGCCAGGCCTTCTATCGCGAGGAAGAGTGGCGCAAGCTCGGCTATTCCTCGCTCGAGGACTTTCTCGTCGGGAACTGGGAGGGCGGCTTCCGGCGCCGCGACGCCAATGATCTGCTGGCCATGCTGTGGACCTGGCAGCAAGCCGACATCAGCGCCAACGAGCTCTACCGCGGCGATCTCGCCAAGGCGCTCGGCGCGATCACGGCTGACTCGGTCGTCATGCCGTCGGAGACCGATCTCTACTTCACGGTCGAGGACAATCGCCGCGAGGTCGCCCGCATGCCGAAGGCCGAACTGCGGCCGATCCCGTCGATCTGGGGCCATCGCGCCGGCAATCGGGCGCAAAACCCCGAGGACGCCAAATTCATCAACAACGCGGTGCGAGAGCTGCTGGCGCGCTGATGCTCGTCACCAGCCGAGATCGCCACGCAGCCTGGTGAAGGTTTCGAGATTGCGGTCGTGGTCGCCGGTGAAGCGCACGATCAAGTGGCTGGCGCCCGCATCGGCGAAGCCTTTGATAAAGGCGCCCGCACCAGCGGCCGAGCCCGCGTAGCAGGCTTGCCGTCGGCGCATGATTGCGGCCGGCTGCCCGTAATAGTTTTCGAGAAACGCGTCGATCCGCTGTTCGGCGCGGCCCGCACCCTCGTCGATCGCCAATGTCACGTAGACCGCGGCGATGAAGTTCCCGGGATCGCGCCCGGCCTCGCGCAGGATCGCATGCACCTCGCCCCACTGCTCGGTCCACCTTGTGAGGCTCGCCTCGTTGGCGAACCAGCCGTCGAAATGCCGGGCCGCCCGTTCGAGCGCCGGGCGGACCGAGCCGGCCATCCAGATCGGCGGGCCGCCCGGACGATAGGGCACGGGGCCGAGTACGCCGCCTTCGACCCGCCAGCGCCCGTCCCAATCGACAGGCTTTCCGGCCCACAAGGCGCGGGCGAGCCGCAGGCCCTCCATCATGCGGCCGACCCGCCCCTCGAACGGCACGCCGGCGGCGACGAACTCCGTCCGGATGTTCGGGACGTCGCTGGCGATGCCGGCGCCGAGCACCAGCCGGCCCTCGCTAATCTGGTCGAGGGTGGCGAGCTGGTGCGCCAGCACGACGGGATTGCGCAATGCCGGCAGAAATACCGCGGTCCCGAGCTGGACCTTTTGCGTCCGCGCCGCCACCGCGGCGAGCAGGGTCAGCGGGTCGTGCCGCGGCCGGGCCAAGAGCGAGTCGCCGACCCAGACCGATTCAAAGCCGAGCCCCTCCGCCCGCACAGCGAGGTCGAGCAGCGGGCCGGTTTGGGGACGGCCCTCCATGACCCGCTCGCGGGTCGGCAACAGGTATCCGATACGAGGTGCCATTTCCCTCTCCTGAGTTGGAACGCACGCCACAGCCCCTCTCCGCCGCGTTGCGGGGGAGAGGGAGGGGCCCGCGCCGAAGGCGTGGGAGGGGTGAGGTGGTGTCGAAGCTCAAGTGCCGCGGCGAGGCCCTCCTCACCCTACCCTCTCCCCCCGCAAACGGGGGGAGAGGAAAATGTATGCTACTCGGCGGCGCCGCGACTATGCGAGGGGCCTTGCATGAAACTCCTTGGCGTCTTCATCCTCTGCTTGATCGCTTCGGGCACCGCTCGCGCCGACGAGGCCGCGCAATGCCGGGCGAACGCCGGCACTTATCTGACCGGCAAGGTGACCCAAGGCCCGACCTTCAGGCGCGG
Source organism: Allostellaceae bacterium (assembly GCA_035272665.1). GTDB lineage: Bacteria > Pseudomonadota > Alphaproteobacteria > ATCC43930 > CGMCC-115725 > AP-15. The sequence goes on along the minus strand of DATEQL010000753.1, from coordinate 6,754 downwards.
TCATCTGCACGACGGGGTCGAGTTGTCCCATACGCATCTCACACTTCTGTCGGATCAGGACGGGCGGTCCTACCGCGTCGCGATCGATAACGTCTTCGCGACCGGCTACGACGCGGCGGGAGAGAGCGTTCCGGCGCCGCTTTCGACGATCCGGACCGGCGATCGGCTGGAAGTCTGCGGCAAGCTCTTTACCCGCGGCGGGCTGGGCATCGATTGGGTCCACACGAACTGCGGTAAGACGCCGAGAGCGGCCGGACCCGACGGCTGGCTCAAACTCCTGGCGCCGGACGGTACCCCCGGCCCCAGCCTCGAAGACTCCCAGGAATATTGCCGGCTCTGGCGGTGAGCATTGGCTCAGCTGACACCGGCTCGCGAAACTGTCATCAAGTCGCGATAGGCTTCCGCAGTTTACCGTGCAGCGACCCTATGCCATGACCACGCAGGACACCGGATTGAACCTCGAACTCAGGCGTCGCAAGCTGCTCACAGCTGCGGGGATCGCCGGAGGGGCCGTGTTCGCCGCGTCCCTGATCGGAACCGGAGCGGCTCTGGCCGCACCCGCCGCGCGCCCATCGTCTGATCCGCCGACGACACCGCCTGTCGCCGGGCTGCATCTGCAGTTCGGCGCGGATGCATCGTCAGAGACCGTGGTGTCCTGGCAGACCTTGCAACCCGTTCGTAATCCGCGCGTCATGCTCGGGAACCTCGACGGCAAGCTCGAACGCGTCGTCGAGGCGAAGGAGACCAGCTACACCGACGCAAAATCCGGCCAGGTTGTCCGCGCGTATCACGCGAAAATCGCTCAGCTGCGGGCCGACTCCTCTTATCTGTACGCGGCACTGCACGACGGCGCCGAGCCGCAGTTCGGCACGTTTCGAACCGCCCCGCGTGGTCGCGCGCGGTTCACCTTCACCAGCTTCGGCGACCAGGCCACGCCGGCCTTGGGCAAGAAGTACAAGCCGCCCGAGGGGGTAACGCTGCCAAATCCGCCCTATGTGAATGACAATCTCGGCTCGCCGGCAGCTGCCGATACCACGCTCGGCGTCGAGCGGCTGCGGCCCTTGTTTCACCTGCTCAACGGCGATCTCTGTTACGCCAATCTCGCCGAAGATCGGGTGCGTACCTGGTGGGATTTCTGGGAAAACAACAGCCGCAGTGCGCGTAACCGCCCCTGGATGCCGGCGGCCGGCAATCACGAGAACGAGATCGGCAATGGGCCGATCGGGTACGAGGCCTATCAGACCTACTTCTCGCTGCCGGAGGCGACAGGCCAGACGGATGTGACGCGCGGGCTCTGGTATGCATTCACCGTCGGCGCGGTGCGCCTTATCAGCCTCGCCAATGACGACGTCGTCTATCAGGACGGTGGCAACTCATACGTCCGGGGCTATTCGGAGGGCGCGCAAAAGGCCTGGTTGGAAAAGGAGTTGACCGCTGCCCGCGGTGACCGTGAGGTCGACTGGATCGTCGTGTGCATGCACCAGGTCGCGATCTCGACGGTCGACAAATTCAATGGTGCCGACCTCGGGATTCGCCAGGAATGGGTGCCGTTGTTCGACAAATACGGCGTCGACCTCGTGGTGTGCGGACACGAGCACCACTACGAACGCTCACACCCGATCCGCGGGCGGGAAGAGAATGCCACCCTAACGCCGGTCCCCGCGGCAACCGCCACGGACGTGATCGATACCACTCGGGGAACGGTCCACATGGTCATCGGCGGCGGCGGAACGTCGGTCCCGTCAAACACGCTGTTCTTCGACCCGCCGCAGTGTCGGGTGATCACCGCTGTCGGCGCACCCGACCCGGCGACAGGCAAGCGTCCGCCGGTCTATGTAAAGGAGCAGGCACCCTGGTCGGCGGTACGAAACGCGGCGCATTCCTATGGCTTCGCGGCGTTCACCGTCGATCCGGGAGCGCATCCCGGCGACTTCACGACGATCGACGTTACCTACTATGACGTGGTGGGAACGGACGGCGAGCTCGCCCCGTTCGAAAGCTTCACCTTGCGTCGCCCTCGCCGCGATTGAGTGAGCCACGTTCGGGGCCGGCCGCCGGCCGGTTCCGACGCGTTTCGGTCACCCCTGCAGCATCGCCTCGACCTGGTCGAGGCTGCGGATGCGCGCGTACATCTTCATCGCCTTGTCGAGGCTGTTGGCGTGCGCGGCCGCATCGCTGCTCCAGCAGCATTCGCGCACCACGACGGAGGCGAGGTCGAGATTGAAGGCCTCGCGGACGCTCGTCTCGACACCGCGATTGGTGGCGCCGCCGCCGATGATGATCGTGTCGAGCCGCAGCATGTGCAGCAGCTCGGCGACGCCCGTCCCGTAGAAGGCGCTCGGCCGCCGCTTGAGGAAGACGTAATCCTCAGGCCGCGGCGCGATCTCGTCGGGGAAGCCGGCCTCTGCCGTGCCCTCGACAGCGTTGGTGAGTGGCGGCACGCCGGTCTCCGCCGAAAGGTCGGTCGGCAGCATGACGACGTCGGCGCCATCGGCGCGGCTGACCGGCGTGGTGTAGATCACCGGCACACCGCGCTTCGCGCAGCCGCGATCATGCGCACCCAGGCATCGAGCACGGGGCGCATCGCAGCCCTCTGCGCGGGATCCGACGGGGTGAGCGCGCGCCGACAAACATCGTAAGCGACCAGCGCCGCCCGGCGCCCATCAATGCGTTCGGGTTCGGCCATCGCAGCCTCCTCGGGTGAGGGGGAAACGGCGTCAGCGTAATCGCCCACGGGGCGAAATCAATTGGCTCGGTGGAGGAAAACCTGACCTTGGGCCGGTTCCAGCTTCTCGTCGGCGTGCCTTCGATGGCCCTTTCGGTCCAGCCCTAACCACGCGCGTGCGGGGCTATCGACCGCATCTGTCCCAAAGCGGACCGCTCCCCCGCCGTTGCCCGAACGCCTTGCCGTTACAGGCGACCACACCCGGCGATAGAGTGGGAGAGATTTTGCTCCTACGCCGATCGTCGGCCCGTCATACTGTCCGGCCCGCAAGCCGCTTTCCGCTTACGGGCGGAGGCGCGGGAGCGCGCAATGCTCATGCTCATATGGAGAAAACGAGATGTTCAGCCACATCATGATCGGGAGCAACGATATTGCCCGGTCAAAGAAATTCTACGATGCCCTCTTTGCCGCTATGGGCGCTCCACCTGGCGTTGAGGACGCTAGAGGCCGCCTAGCTTACTCGCACAATGGCGGCCGTTTCATGGTCAGCAAACCCATCGATGGCAAGCCGGCAACGGCCCTTAACGGCGGCACAATCGGCTTTTTGATGAGTGACGCCAAACAGGCCGAAGCGTGGCACAACGCCGGCGTTGCGAATGGCGGCACGTCAATCGAGGATCCGCCTGGCGTGCGCCCAAACGGCGCTTATCTCGCCTATCTTCGTGACCCCGATGGCCACAAGCTCGTCGGGGTTGCTCGGTAAGCTGCCTGACTTTATCGCAGAACAGAGAACTGAGGAGGGCCGCCCTTTCGGGAGGTTCCTCCGCTCTGGTGGACGCCGGCGACCACCGGCGTCCCTAGAGTGCATCAGCGGTTTAGGAACCGATTCGCCGCCCTCCAACACCTCGGTGTTCGTCAGTTTAATACAGCAAAGCGGCGCCGATATGCTTGTCGCTTGAACCGCTCGGCGACATTAACCCATCAACTGGCACCCAATCACCGAACGCGTTGGCGAGTTCCTCAACTTGTGAGCAGACTTTCATCGTCGAAGAGGATCCGCTTCACCGGATTTTATTGGGAAGAGTACGGCGCTGCAAAGCTCTAACGGACCGAGTTGTAGACGTCACGCCAACGCTTGATGGCTTCGATGTGGCCGTCCACCGTGGTGAGGTTCGCGCCCATCGTCACGACAGATATGTGGCTCCCTCCAGCCTCACGCCACGCCGCAATATCGCCAGGCCATTGGTTGTCCCCGCGACTGTATTGCTGGATCGACTCGAAGCCGAATGCATCGGCATCCCTTCCGAGCTCGAGCAGCTTAGCCACGACCCTCGCCTTGATTTGGATCGCCTCGGTTTGAGTCCGGCCCGAAAACAGGAATCCGTCTCCGATCCTGGCCGCCCGGTCGAACGCGGCCTCGCTGAAACCTCCCAGCCAAATCGGGATCTTCCGTTTCGGGCGCGGCAATATCCCGGCTCTGTCGATCCGGTGGTCGGTGTCTTCATGGTCGACCACAGGCTGCTCCCACAGCTTACGGATTAAGGCAATCTGCTGCTCCTGCCGCTTGCCGCGGCGGCGAAAATGTCCGGACATTTCGAGACCGTCGTATTCCACCCAGTTCCAACCGACCCCGACGCCCAGCCGAAGCCGGCCGTCCGAGAAAAGGTCGACATCCGCGGCCTGTTTGGCGAACAGGGCAGTCTGTCGCTGCGGCAGGATAATCACACCCGTTGTCAATCCGAGGTTCTTGGTGACGCCGGCGAGATAGGCGTAGGTGACCAACGGCTCGTGGAACGGATCGTTTTCCTTATAAGGGCCGGTCAACTTCGGTTCCCTGCCGGCATGAACGGCGCCGAGGACGTGATCGTAGATCACAATATGGTCGTAACCCAGGTTTTCTGCCGCTTGGGCAAACGCCTTGACCGCCCCTGTATCGCCGCCAAGTTCGATTTGCGGATAAACCACGCCAGCTTTCATCGTCCACCTCCTCTTTCACGATGTGAGGTCTTGCGCCGGATACAGACCATTCGCGTCCGGTCCGGAAGCAGCAGCCCAAACACCGGCACATAATTTTGGCCGCGACACGGTCGCAGATTAGCGGGCGCGATGATGATCGCGAACCGCAAACGAAGCAAACGATCGTCGGCCTGCCGCATCGAAAACTTCAGCCTGAACACGGACATTCGGCGGCCTCAGATGATATTTTCCAGTTGGAAGAGCGGGGCGTTTACACGGCAGGCGCAGCACATGTTCGCATGACCGGAAAATCATGGTCTGGAAAACGTAGGCTCGGTGTGCCACGATGAGGCCGAAATAATCGGAGGTGTGCCATGAGCCCGCTCGATGTCGCCGACAACAACGCTGCGGCGGAAACGGAAAGAGCTTTGCCGGCCTATGTGCCGTCGCTCCAGCGTACGGAAGGGCAGCCGCCGCCCATCGCGGCGCACGGCGGCCTGTCCTACATGTCGTTCGACCGGGACGGCGATGCGGGAACCGCCGCGGCGATCCGGGACGCGCTCGCGGAGATCGCCGAGGGCGAGGCCCAGCGCGTTATCGACATGATCGACAAGGCGCCACCGGGCCCGATCAAGACCCGATGGGGCCTCGGGTTTCGCGACTACGACGAGTGTTTGAAGTACATCCGCCAGTCGAACAGCATCAAAGCCCCAAAAGGCGGCTTGGCGCTGCCGCTGCCCTATACTGTGTATGAGCGGCCGAGCTACTCCGTCGTCCCGTCCAACGCTCTGTGGCGGGACCCGGCGCGCGCCGACATCGCGGCGATCCTGCGCAAGAACGAGGGGGGCAACCGACGGCGGGACCTCTATTTCCCGCAGGTGATGCGCGACGCGCGGCGCATCGGCGAATACTATCCGGGCCTCTCGCCCAACAGCCCCGAATGCATGGACCGGCTCGGCGTGTCGCTGGCGCACCTCGAGTCCAAGTGCTCGAACATCTACGATGCGGCGGAGGTGGAGCGCGTGTTCTATCCGGAGATCGAGAAGCTGCTTCTCGAGTTCTTCCCGGATGCGACCGATGCGCTGGTCTACAACCACGACGTCTTCGACAAAGACTACGCGGGCGACCGCACGGAAGACCAGGACGGCAACAACCCGGGTGTGAACGCCAATTACGCCAACCTTGTGCACAACGACCTGAACGACAACAGCGGCCGCGTGCGCTGCCGCGAGCTGCTCACCAGGAACCTGCGGAACTTCGGGCGCGCTCAGCACTACACGGAGGAAGAGGCCGACGCGAAGATGTCGCGGCGGTTCATGTCCATCAACCTTGCCAAGCCGATCGAGACGGTCGAGCAGTTCCCCTTTGTGCTCTGCGCCTGGCCCTCCTTCGCCGACCAGCCCTACATCACCAACTACCGGATCTACGACGACCGCGTCGGCGAGACTACCCGCTTCACCTACCGTCCCGACCACGAGTGGTATTGGTTTCCCCGGCAGAAGCCGACGGAGGTCTCGATGCTGAAGTGCTACGACTCCGTCACCGACGGCTCCGTCTCGCGCTGGTCTTTCCACACCGCCTGCATGGACCCGACCGCGCCCGCCGACGCTCGCTGCCGCAAGAACGTCGTGGTCCGGTCCTTTGTATTCTTCTAGGAAGACAGAAAGAAGCAGCGGGCAGAGGAAGCCGACATCGGTGTCGTGATACTTGTCGACCGGATGACCGATTAGGTGAAGGGTTTCGGATGCCGGCCTGTGGTGACCTATCCGCGAGCAACGAGGGCCGGCGTCCGAAAGCCCCCCAGGAAGGAACCCGCGGGGGGCCGTGTGGGCGGTCGCCGTCTATGGGGATTTGACGAGGCGGCGGCTTGGGCAGGGGATGCGTTGGCCGGCGTAGTTGGCGTCGGATCGACGATCGCAGTGCCAGGATCGTCGTCGCGGCGGCGGTCGGCGGAGCGATTTTGGCCTGATCGAAGGTGTGAAAGGTGGCTTCGGCGACGGCGGTGCAATGCCGGAGGCGAGGTTCGCCGGTGGGCAGCAGTTGTGAAGAGGCGGTGATGGGCGTCATGGCATTGCGGTGCCGACCCCGGCTTGCGGCGAGGGCGGGGCGCGAGGTGCGCCGCCGGGTCTGAAG
>DATEQL010000752.1:0-5914 GCA_035272665.1 Allostellaceae bacterium | reverse complement strand
AACAGTCCCGAGAGGAGAGGCTGACGTTCCGCGTTGCCGCCGAGAACATCCCGGGGGTACTTCGCGTCGAAGAGCACATCGCGGCGGCGCCGGCCCCTGAGGCCGCTCCGGGCAATGGAGGAGGGTAGACATGACCGACTTCTTCCCCGGTTTCGAGCGCCGCCGGATCGCGACATTGGGTGCGGACATAAATCTGGTAACCGGCGGCAGCGGGCCGCCGCTCCTGTTGCTGCACGGCTACCCGCAAACACACTTGATGTGGCGCAAGCTTGCCCCTCGTCTTGCGAGCGAGTTCACGCTGGTCATCCCCGATCTGCGCGGCTATGGCGACAGCGCGAAGCCGCCCGCCGGGCCCGACAATGCCAATTATGCCAAGCGGGCCTTGGCGCAGGACCAAGTCGAGACGATGAGCGCGCTCGGCTTCGAGCGGTTCGCCGTTGCCGGTCACGACCGCGGCGCCAGGGTCGCCCACCGTTTGGCGCGCGACCACCCGGAGCGGGTCGAGCGCGTGGCGCTTCTCGACATCGTGCCGACGCTCTACCGCTTCGAGACGATCGACCAGAAGACCGCGACCGCGAGCTATCACTGGTTCTTTCTGATCCAGCCAGGCGGGCTGCCCGAGCGGCTGATTGGTGCCGAGCCCGAGTTCTTTCTGCGCCACAGCCTCCGCGACCCGGCGGTCTTCGAGCCCGAGGTCTTCGCGGAATACCTGCGTTGCTTCAGAAACCCGGAGACGATCCGCGCGACTTGCGACGAATACCGTGCGGGTGCCTCGATCGACCTCGAGCACGACCGCGCCGATCGCGGCCGCCGCATTACCATCCCGCTCCTCGTGCTCTGGGGGGGCGAGCGCAGCTCGCAAGGCAGCGGCTACGATATTCTCGGGGTGTGGCGCGAGCATGCCGAGACGGTCACCGGCCACGGCATCACGAGCGGCCATTTCCTCCCCGAGGAGGCGCCGGAGGAGACCTACCGCGCGCTGCGCGGCTTCTTCGCCGGTGGAACCGGCTGACACCCTCGCCAACCGGCCGGCCCAGCGCTTGCTGGATCCTGTGCTTTCAGCCGCGCGCGAGTTCGTTGTTTCGGCTCCCTCAGCACCGTGCGGAATTCGTTGATCGGTAATGCCGATCTCGTTGTTTCTGGGCATCGCATGCTCGGAGCCAAGCGATTGATCTAATTGGCTATCGTGTTCGGCGGATCGGGTGCCACGGGGATGACATCGCGATTTTCGTTGTATTTGGGCGCGGGGCAGCCCCACGCGTCCGACGCCGGCCGGCCGTTCTTGGCGATCCGACGACAGGCGCCTATAAAGGCTGTGCCGGTTGCCCTGGTATGCTCACAGACTGATGCCGCTCCTCGCGATCCCGTTCCCGGCGATCGATCCGGTCGCGATCTCACTCGGTCCTGTGGCGATCCGCTGGTACGCGCTGGCCTATATCGTCGGGCTCTTGATCGGCTGGCGCTACTGCCTCGCTCTCGCCGGGCGGCCGCCACATCTCACCGGCCGCCAAGACGTCGACGACTTTCTGGTGTGGGCGACCCTCGGCGTCGTCCTCGGCGGGCGGATCGGCTACGTCCTCTTCTACAAGCCCGGCTACTATGTTTTTCACCCGGTAGAGGCGCTTTACGTGTGGCATGGCGGGATGTCGTTCCACGGCGGCGCGCTCGGCGTGACGATCGCCATCGTCCTGTTCACCCGCGCGCGTAAAATCCGGCTCTTCGCGTTCTCCGACATCATCACCGAGGCGATTCCGATCGGTCTGTTCTTTGGCCGGATCGCAAATTTCATCAATGGCGAGCTGTTCGGGCGGCCGACCCAGGTTCCGTGGGCGATGGTCTTCCCGAATGGCGGCTCGGTGCCGCGACACCCGAGCCAGCTCTACGAAGCCTTTTGCGAGGGCATCCTGCTCTTTCTGTTGCTCTTTGTTGCCGAGCGCCTCGGGGCGCGGCAGCGCCCCGGCATCGTCACCGGATTGTTTCTCGCGGGATACGCGGTCGCCCGCATGTCGGGTGAACTCTTTCGCGAGCCGGACTACCAGCTCGGCTACCTCGTTCTCGGGACGACGATGGGGCAGCTGTTGTCGATCCCGCTGCTGATCGCCGGCATCGCCATCATCCTCTGGGCGCAACGGACGCCCGTTCCGGCGCGGTCTTGAGCGCGGACGGGATCCGCCGGAAGATCGCCCGCCGCATCCGCGCCGAGGGGCCGCTCTCGATCGCCGCCTATATGGCGATGGCGCTGCACGACCCCGAGGACGGTTATTATGCGAGGCGCGACCCGATCGGGGTGAAAGGCGACTTCATCACCGCGCCCGAAATCAGCCAGGTCTTCGGCGAGCTGGTCGGGGTGTGGTGCGCCCTGACGTGGCATCAGCTCGGCCGACCCGATCCGGTCATCCTGGCAGAGCTCGGGCCGGGCCGCGGCGTACTGATCGGCGATCTCTTGCGGGCCGCCGCGACGGTGCCGGAGTTTCGCCGCGCGCTGCGCCTTTATCTGGTCGAACGGAGTACGGCTCTGCGCGCCGAGCAGGAAATGCGCCTCGGGCGATTCCAGCCCGTCTGGCGGCCAGGGTTAGAGGACCTGCCGGACGGCCCGCTGCTGCTCGTCGCCAATGAGTTCCTGGACGCGCTGCCAATTCGCCAATTCGCTCGGCGCGGCGCCCACTGGGCGGAGCGGATGGTGGCGCTCGACGAGCAGGATCGGTTGGCATTTGTCGATGGGCCGGCGAGCCCGCTCGCGAGCTTGTTGGTTCCGCACACCCTGCGCGACAGCGCCCGGCAAGGCGCCGTCGTCGAGATTTGCCCCGCCGCCCTCACCCTCGCAGCAGGGCTCGGCGCTCGCTTTTCGCGCCAATCGGGTGCGGCCCTGTTCATCGATTACGGATATTTCCCCAGCGCGCCAGGCCCGACGCTTCGCGCTCTGCAACGGCACCGCGAAGTTTCCGTTCTGGCGGCGCCGGGGACCGCCGATCTCAGCGCCCATGTCGACTTCGCGGCATTCGCCAAGGCCGCGCGCGACCGTGGTGTAGACACTCACGGACCGGTGCCGCAGGGTCGGTTTCTGACGGCGCTCGGCGTCGAGGTCAGGCTCGCGGCGCTGGCGGCACAGGCGACCCCGGCCCAGCGGCAGATCCTCGAGAGAGGTGTCGAGCGCTTGCTAGACCCGGGCGAAATGGGCACCCTGTTCAAGGCGATGGCGCTGGTTTCGCCGGGGCTGCCGCCGCCACCCGGTTTCGAGACAGGGCTTTGAGGGATGAGAGCGGACGCGTGATCACGTCAGCCGCGCTCGACGAGGATACTGGTATCCATCACGCCTTTTTCACTCGCCGGGGCGGGGTCAGCGACGGTTTGTTCGATTCGCTGAATTGCGGGTTCGGATCGGGCGATTCGCCTCATTGTGTTGCGCGCAACCGGGCAATTGCGATGGCTCGGCTCGGCCTGCCTGCCGATCGATTGGTGACCGTCCGCCAGATCCACAGTGCCACGGTGGTCACGGTGGAGAGGCCGTGGCGCCGCGAAGAATCTCCCCGTGCGGACGGATTGGCGACCACGGTTCCGGGAATTGCACTCGGCGTGCTGGCCGCCGATTGTGCTCCGATCCTGTTTCACGATCCGGTTGGCCGCGTCGTCGGCGCGGCGCATGGCGGATGGCGCGGGGCTCTCGGCGGGATCGTCGAAGCTACCGTCGCTCGAATGGCAGCGCTCGGCGCCGCGCGCGGCCGCATCCGCGCCGCGGTCGGTCCGTGCATCGGCCGGTACTCGTATGAGGTCGGGCGGGAGTTTCCGCAGCCTTTCGTTTCGGAAGACCCTGGCAACATGCGCTATTTTGCGCCGGCGCCGCGCGACGGCCGATTTCTGTTCGACCTTGCGGGTTATATCGCTCACCGCGCCGCTCGGGCCGGGATCGCAGAAGTCGAGGTTGTTGGGCACGACACGCTCGCCGAAGAGGAGCGGTTCTTCAGCTATCGGCGCGCCTGTCTGCGCGGCGAACGCGCTTACGGGCGCGGGCTCTCTGCAATCGTGCTCGAGGAGTAGCGCAGATGGCGCTCCGGTCGCTGGCAGCAGCGGCCCTGGCGCTCGCGGCCTGCCAGCCGTTGCCGCATCCTTTCGCGGACGACGTGCCGCGAGCTGGATCACCGATGCTGACTTTGCGCGACAGCGCCAGCGTGACGATCGCGCCGATCGACGGCACGCCGCGGGCAACCGCCGAAAAACTCGGCCCGGCGATGGCGACGGCGCTGCAGCAGCGCGAGATCGCCGCCAGCGACAGGACAGCGAGCATCGGCAGCTATGAGCTCGTCGGACGAATCGAGGAGATGCCACCGTCGGGGGACAAGGCCGCACTCGTCGCGGTTTGGGAGCTGCACGATCCGTCGGGCAAGTCGCTCGGCGAGCGCGCCGAGCGACTTGAGGCGCCGGCGCGTGACTGGGAAGAGGGCAGCGACGACGCCGTTGCGCGCCTCGCCGCAGCGAGCGCCGAGCAGCTCGCTGGCTTGCTCCAGGACGACCCACCGGCCGAGGCCGAGGCCGGCGGCCGAACGCGGCTGCTGATCAGCGGCGTCGGTGGCGCACCCGGCGATGGTGGAGAGTCCCTGCCAAGGGCGATCGCCGAAGTCCTGAAGCGGCAGGATGTCGCGATCGTCACCGATCCGCAAGCTAAGGTCGACCTCGTTCTCGACGCAGATATCGTCGTGGCTAAGCCAAAGGCGGGGAAGCAGAACGTCAAGATCGTCTGGCGTGTGCGCCGCAAGGACGGCGACGAGATCGGCACGGTCGGACAGGAAAACGATGTCCCGGCCGGACTGCTCGACGGTCCGTGGGGCGATGTCGCCTACATGGTCGCCGTCTCGGCGCAAGACGGCATCATGCAACTCGTCGCCCGGGGCGCACCGCCGTCGGCCGGGAAGTCCTGACGCGAGATCTCCCAGCGATCGGCGGGAGCGGCCAGGGGACCTCGTCGCCGCCGACCTCCACGTCTCCCTGACGCCGCGCGGCACCCGACAGCGGCACGCGCTCCGCTTTCATCCCGAGATCGCGATTGCAAGGTGACGATCTCGCGTTCGTGCAACGAGGGATCCGGCGCTAGCCCTTACCCCGAAAACCACCGATGCTCCCTGCGAGAACCCCGATAGTTTTTATAGGGGCGGCGCCCCACGATCACACGACTTGCGTCTCTGAAAGCGACTATGGAAGATCGTTCCCATGAACCCGCTGTCCCGCTGGTTTCGGCGATTGCCCACAGCGCCGTCGTGGATTGAGGCGGCGGCGCTTGCGACGCGCCTTGGGCGAGATGCCACGTTCCTTATTATCGACGTGCGGGGTCCGGACGAATTCATCGGTCCCCTCGGACACATCAGAGAGGCAACTAATTTGCCGCTGAACGAACTGCCGGCGCACCTCCCCGATCTGGTTCGTGACAACCGGCCCGTGGTCTTAGTCTGTAAAACCGACCGCCGATCGTCTATGGCGGCGTATCAGCTAAAGGAGGCCGGCGTGTCGGATGTGTCGGTGCTGCGGGGCGGGATGGAACAATGGCGGGTGCTCGGCTTGCCCGTCTCATAAACTCAGAGCCAGGGACGCTAATGCGCCTTTTGCCGCAGCGGGTTCTAGGCGGTCGTGCCAACGCTGTACGAATGCGCACCCGCCCCCGCCAGCCTGCCGCGATCCACGATTAAATACTCCTCGCGGATCGGACGACCTTCGAACCAGCATTCCAGGATTTCCCGGGTCCCGGCAGCGTAACGCGCCTGTGCCGACAACGACGTTCCCGAAGTATGCGGCGTCATGCCGTGATGGGGCATCGTGCGCACCAGGGGTGATCCTTCGGTGCCGGCTGGGGATACCAGACGTCGCCGGCGTAACCGGCAAGCTGTCCACTTTGCAGCGCGCGGACGACGGCATCTCGGTCGCAGAT
>DATEQL010000751.1:0-12502 GCA_035272665.1 Allostellaceae bacterium | reverse complement strand
GCAACCGCAGGCCAGCCGGCTGACGGAGCAGCCAGGGCGTAGCGCTCGAATTCCTCTTGGCGATGGCGCAACGCCGATTGATCGGCCTGGACCTCACGCAGGTGCCGGCGGGTTTCCGTCAATTTCTGAGCGGCCATGCCGCGATGCTCGTCGAGTTCGACCGGCTTGTCCGTCATCGTCCTCTGGTATTCCTAGCTTCGGTCGTCCCGATCCCGCCATCCCGGGCGACACTGGCCAGCTCGAGCCCGCGGGGTCGGCTCAGCCATCGAGACCGAGCCTGAGCCATTAAATGGAACTGAGCATTAGCCAATTCAATGCCCCGGCACACCATTGTCTTCTATTTTGGAAGGCGTCGTCGGTTAGTTGTATTTTGCCGGATCGATTGCAGATGTGTCCGTCAAACGTGCCCGATTTTCTCCCAAGTTTGTAGCAGAACTTGCGGCAAATGACGGGTAGAGCGGCTCGTCTGATCCAGAGCCCGCGGCTCGACAATCTGGCCGAGCCACGCCCGAAGATTTTAGCTATGGTGTGCTTGGTTTCTCCCGGAAAGCGCGTGTGAAGAAATGCTGGATCACGTCATTCCGGGGCGCAGGCCAGCCCGCGAGCCCGGAATCCACAAACACAGGCCTGCGAAAGCCATGCAGACGTCGGTGTTCACAGATTTCGGGCTTGGCCCTGCGGGCGATCCCGGAATGACAATGAAACGCTGGTTAGCAGCTCCGACCAACTTTTTTGCATGGGCGGCGATCAATCTGAAAAGCCTGCTTTATATGTTTCTTTGCCGGAGGCACAATTTTACTAGATAATTCTGAAATCGTCACTATATGTAAGGCTGCGATCAGCCCGGCACCGGGTATCGATCAGACGGTGATGCCGCCGGCCGAGCAGCCGCATCGTCCGTGGCTCGTGCCCGGCGCCGGCAAAATTTAAGCTGATGCTGCTAAAACGGCCGGAAGCGACGCGTGCGGATCCCAGGCTTAGGAGATCGCTCGCCGAAGCGACGGGCGGTACTGTATCCTCGGCGTACCTTTCCAGACTCGGAGTGTGTTGATGGCGTTCAGACCGAATTACCGCTTCGAGCGCAGAGAGCGGGACCGCCTGAAGCAGGCCAAAAAAGAAGAGAAAGCGAAGCGGCAACAGGAACGTGTCTCGTTGCGGCGCGAAGACGGCTCCGCCGAGGGGACCGAAGAGAAAGACTCACCGGAATCGTGATCCGCGTGCGCCGGAGCCGAAATGGCGGGATAGGCGGCGCGATGGTCAGGCCCGCGGCGGGTGCCACCAGCGTCCGGCCACGACCAGCCCGCGCGCTTTGAGCCGCCAGCACCCCGGGCGAGCCTCGCCCAGCACATCGCGATAATCGAACTCGCCCTCGGCGAGTTCGAGCACGGTTGCGTCGCCGATTGCACCGATCTCGAGCCTGCCAATGTCGGTGCGGCCGAGCGCCGCCGCCGGGGCGGCGGTACTTGCCCGGATCACCTCGACCAGCTCCATCCCGAGGCACAGGAATTTCGACATCGTCACCAGCTGGTCGAAAGCCGGCCCGTTGATGCTCAAGGCGTGAACGTCGCTGCTGATGACGTCGGGGAGAAACCCCGCCGCCAGCATTGCCTCGGCGGTGCGAAAGCCGAATGAGCCGCCGCCGTGGCCGATGTCGAAGATCACGCCGCGCCGCCGCGCTTCGAGCACCTCCTCGCGGATCCGCCCGCCGTCGCCGACCGGCGCATTCGGAAACGCCGGAAGCAACGGGTCAGGATGTCGCCGCGGCGCAGCCGCGACAGCACTTCGAGCCGGCTTGGCGGCGGATGGTCGAGATGGGCCATGACCGGAAGCCCGGTCTCTTCCGCCACTTCGAGCGCGATGTCGAGGGGGGCGCCGCCGGAAGCGCCGCCGGCGGTGCGCCCGACCCGCACCTTGACGCCGGCGATCAGATCGCGGTTGGCCTCGATGACCCGCACGCATTCACGCGGGTCGAAGAAGCGCAGATCAGAACATTCGCCGACCATCACGCTGGCGCTGAACGCAAAGATCCCGGGAAAGGAGACGTTGAGGTAGGGGATGATGCGCAGCGGCGAAGGCTCGATCACATGGCGACGAAAGCCGCGGAAATTGCCGGGGCCGGCACTGCCCGCGTCGACGAAAGTCGTCGTTCCGCTCTGCCGTGCCACCTCGGCCGCATCGACGCCGAGTGATGTCCCACCCCAATAGTCGTGTGTGTGAAGATCGATGAGCCCCGGTACAACGAGGAGCCCGCGCATATCGACGATTTCAGCGCCGCCGCCGGAAAGGTCGCGCCCGGTCGCGGTCACTTTCCCATCGCCAAACGCGATATCGGTCGTCTCGTCGCGCCCACTAGCCGGGTCGATGACGCGGCCCCTCGGAGGACCAGATCCGTCATCCCCGCCTCACCCAAACCCAGGTGGCGCGACAAAGCCGCGAGAGGCGCGTTCGAGCAGGCCGGCGAAGGCGATGCAGGCCTTGTCGCCTTGTCGCCGTATTCTGGGCCGACGATCTGCACGCCGACGGGCAACCCTTTTGCCGCGAGACCGGCCGGTGCGACTGTCGCAATCGCTGCCGGGAAGCGTCGCGGCGGCGAGCAGCTCGCGGCAGCCGATTTGGCGCGCGCGGAGTGCCGCGGCGAGTGCGGTCGCCGACCAAAAGGCCAACTCGGTCATGATTGCCTCCCGCCCTCGTTCAATGCGGAACGTGGTATATCAACCGCGGCCACAGCCCGATGATGCCGATCAGGATCAGGTAAATAGCGACGACGTAATTTAACAGACGCGGGATCAGCAGGATCAGGATGCCGGCGATCAGCGCGACGAGAGGCTGGATCACCACGATGTCGAGGCTCATGGAGCGGGCTCCGCATTTTCGGCAGTTACGGTACGGCTTCGGAGGGAGGTGAACAAATGGACGAAATTCTAACCGGCGGCTGTCTCTGCGGCGAGATACGCTACCGCATCACCACAGCGCCCGTCGAGGCGCTCTACTGCCATTGCCGGATGTGTCAGCGGGCGCACGGTGCGCCGGTCATCGCGTGGGTGACCGTGCCGTTCACCGCCTTCGAGGTGTCGGCGGGAAACCCGGTTGCTTACCGCTCGTCGACCAAGGCCTTCCGGCATTTCTGCGGCGCGTGTGGCACGCCGCTGACTTGGCGCGCGGCAGCCAACCCGCAGCACGTCGATGTCAGCATCGCTACGCTCGATGATCCCGAGCCGCTCGAGCCGCTCTTGCACCTCTGGACCGAGAGTCAGATCGGCTGGTTCGAAATCCCGACCACCTGCCGCGCTATCCGACAAGCCAGCGGCCGAGACCGGTCTTTTGAGCCCTGTTGTATTCGATGAACCAGCCTCGCGACCGGCCGTTAAGGCGGCCGGTCGCGGGGGCGCCGTTTAAACCTAGCGGACGGGCGGAGCGCCGCTGCCGTATCCTTCGTTATAGCCGCGCTCATAGGCTCGCTCGCGCTCGGCGCGCTCCCGCGCGTGCTTATTGGCCTCGTGGCGGCCGATCAGGCATCCCGCCCCAGCCCCCAGTAGTCCGTGATGGCCGGCATAATGGCCCGCCACCCCACCGATAACGGCACCCTTCAGACAGCCGGCGGCGGGCGCCGGCGTCGAGCTCGACGCGATTGCAGCTACCCCTAGGGCGAGCGCCGCCAGGACCAAAATTGCTCTCATGGTCGACGCCTTTCGAAGATTTCGTGACGATGAATTCAACACTCACGAAAGCTCTGCGTTCCCGTGGCTAATTTATAGATCACTTAATCTCTCAATATGTAAATCTAAACCTTCGTTCTCTCTCCAGTGTAACAAAATTAAACAAATTGTATCGCCACATAATTTACAGTTCTATTACAAATTTTTACTAATTTAAAATGACTCGTTCATAATACGATTACAGCCCGGGCTTAAGTTCTTGCCGATCTGCCCCGGATCGCGGGGCTTGCAAAGGAAGAGCGGAATGTCGGGGTTTCCTAGTCTCGTCGAGCATGAGATACCACGCCTTCGTCGCTATGCGCGGGCACTCACGCGAGCTGCCGACCGGGCGGACGATCTGGTACAGGACATTCTGGTACGCGCACTGACCAAGGGTCATCTATGGCAGCCGGGCACCGATATTCGCGCCTGGCTCTTCACGATGATGCATAATCAATATGTCAACATGGTGCGGCGGGAGATGCGCGACTCGGCGACGGTCGACATCGAGCAGATGTCGTCCACGCTCGCGGCTACCACGGATCCCACGGTGGGACGACAACTGGTCGAGCTCGATCGCGCACTCGCTCGCCTGCCAGACGAGCAGCGCGAGGTCATCCTGCTCGTCGGCCTCGAAGGCATGGCCTACGAAAGCGCGGCGCAGATCCTCGGTGTGCCGATCGGCACGGTGCGCTCGCGCTTGTCGCGCGGTCGCGATTCGCTCCGCGCGCTGATGGGCAGAAGAGAGGAAGCAAACCCGGCGACGGAAGAGGCGAAGACAAACGCAATTTCCGAGCACACGAGCGCCCTGTCGCGAGACGAGGCCGCCTAGGGATCCTATCATCGGCCGATGTCGTGTGGATGCCCGCGGATCAATTCCGTGGACATCCGCGTACCCGCCCGCCACCGCCTGTCTTGCCGGCAAAAATGGCGTGAATCACCGGGACGAACCCGGTGATGACGACCATGGGTGGAGGCGCTCTCCCGAAGCGCATCCAAATACGCTCAACCGGACAGCTGGGTGCCAAGCCCGGCCACGACCGAAGACCGAGCGATGCGTTTGCGTGTCCTCGGGATCCCTCCCCGGCGGGAGGGTCCCGACGAAAGCCTGCGCGGATCGTTTTAAACTCTCACGAGCTTCGGCGATGGCCCCGGCGAGATTACGCCTAGTGATCGCGGCGAATTCGTTGAAGGTTTGAAGAGTTGAAAAATGGATACTCACCCAGAGGCGAGGGGTCCTCGGCGTGATCGGCTGGAGACCTCAGCCCCGTTCATCCATCGCGGCCCGACAATCCGGATCTCGACGGTATCGCCGCTGTTCAGCCCAGCGCCTCGCCGAGGGCGCTGCCTCAATTGGCGATCCGCATGCGCATCTCCGGAGTATATTTCAGGCGCATGGCTCATATCGCAGAAACGTCGGCAGAGTGAATTCATGTCGGATCACGGCGCCCTAGCGTCCTTGCGTGAACTTTCGAAGGCAGGGCACGTTCTGCCGGAGGCTGAGACCGACGAGCCGCCTTCTCCAACGCCGTCGCCGGAGCAGAAGGTCGGGGAGGCTGCCGTGGCCGACCTGGACCCGCAGGCAGCAAGCGCTGCGAGATATCGCCGGCGCGTGCTGCTGGTGCTCTCGGCGATCGTGCTCGCGCTAACGTTGTACTGGGCTTCGGCGTATTTCTTCGCTTATACAGACGACGCGTATGTCACCTCCGACTTCGTGAGCGTCGCCCCCTATATCAGCGGTCGGATCGTCAGCGTAAACATCGTCGACAATCAGACAGTGAGAAAAGGTGAATTACTGGCGACGATCGATCCGACCCCTTTCCAGCTGGCGTTGAACGAAAAGCAGGCGAAAAAGACCGAGGCCGAGGCGCAGCTCGCGGTCGATCGCGACGTCATTGTTGCGACGCAGGCGCAGCGCGGCGACGCCGTGGCAAAGGAGCGGCTGGCGAGCGACAATCTGCGCCGTGCTACGCCGCTCACAGCCGAAGGCTTTTTCTCGCGCCAGGGGCTCGATACGGCAACGGCAAAGGAGCAGGAAGCGAAGGCAACTTTGGCCGATGCCGAATCCGCGGTCGCCAAGGCGCAGCAGATGCTGGCTCTGCATCAGGCCGCAGTCGCGACGATCAGCGCGGAGATGGCCTATCTGCAATGGCAGCTCGATCAGACAAAGCTGCTCGCCCCGACCGACGGCACGATCACTCAACTTACCTTGCGGATCGGCGACCAGGCGGCAGAGAATGCACCGCTGATCGGTCTCGTCGACGCCCATGCCTGGCGCATTTACGCCAATTACAAGGAAAGCGTGATCCGTCATATGAAAGTTGACCATACCGCCTGGGTCTGGCTCGACACCTACCCGTGGCATGTTCACCGCGCCACGATCCAAGGCGTCGCCCGCGGGATCAGCCGCGAGCAGGGGGAGCGCAAAATGTTGCCCTATGTGGCGCCGACGACGGACTGGATCCGGTTGGAGCGGCGGTTTCCGGTGACATTGGTACTGCAGGAGCAAAGCCCGGATATTGTCCTGCATATGGGCGCCGACGCGCGTACCCTTATCCTCTACTGAGACTCAACCATGTTGCGGGGGATCGTCGGCGCGCTCGGCACCGAACTGCGCTCGCTAGAGCCTGCCGGCCCGCGTGGCACGGAAGCGCTCGCGGCAGCACTATCGGTGGCTTTGGCTGCCCTGGTCGCGCTCGTTTTGCATTCCGACGAACCCTGGTGGGCGGCGATTTCGGCCTGGATGGTGAAGCGGTCTTCGCTGGCGGACGCGCTGTCGCGAGGGGGCATGCGTATTATCGGCAGTGCCGCCGGCGCAGCAATCGCCGTGAATGTCCTCGGCTTGTTCGCCTACAATCCGCTGCCATTTTGCCTTTGCCTGTTCGCAATAGCATCAGTGGGTTTGTTCGGCTTTGCGAAATCAAGTCACGGCTACGCTTGGCTGATCTCCGCCATCACCTGCATTTTGGTCATGCTGATTGCGCTCGATCAGCCGCAGACGGCATTCACAATCGCGGTCAACCGCATTGCCGATGTGGTGATCGGCACTATGGCTGCGCTGCTCGTGACCTTTTTGCTCCCCGCGTCCCCGGACGTCTCCGGCAGCTCCACCGCGAGTTCGCCGAGCGCTCTGCCGCTACTGTTCTGGTCGCGCCGCCACGCTCGCGAGTTCGAGCGATGGTTGCGCGAGAACGGACCCCTGATACTGCATGCCTGCCGCGGCGGGCTCACGGTAATGGTGTTGCCGCTGCTGATGAACTGGCTGGTGCCGCTCGGCGCGAGCACGATAGCCGTTACTTCGGTCGCGGTTATGGCAATCCCGACTACGGCGGTCATCGAACCCGATGGCAGGACCCTGGTCCAGCGATCCGCCCATCGCCTCGTGGGCTGCGCGCTCGGCGCATTGATGGGCCTATTATGTCTCCATTGGGTCGGCAGCAATTTTTTCGTCTGGTTGCTGATGCTGATGGGCGGAATCTGGTTCACCTCTCAGATCCAATCGGGCAACACGGGTGTCGGCTATATGGGGACCCAGGCGGGGCTCGCGTTTCTGCTGAGCATGATCCAGGGTCAGGGCCCGCCTCTTTCCCCTATTCCGGGAATCGACCGCTTTGCCGGAATAATGGCGGGGCTCTCCGTGCTGCTGCTCATCACGATGGTGATGTCGCTGTTCCGTTTGACACCGTCGTCGCCCGCACCGGCGCACGGCGATTGACAACCTGGGCCGGCGACGGTGTGATCCGGATATCGATCTCGCGCAACGGAGGGACACTTGGCCAAGTTCAGGATCGCGACGCCGACCGGCGCCAGCTTCACGACCGCCGGCGATTACGGGTACGAGATGGAGGCGCTCATCCCGATCGACGCCGAGATCTTCGAGGTCCGGCCGGGGTCCGAGGACGAGTTCGTCGCCGCGGCGCGCGATGCCGATGCGCTTTACGCCAAGGGCCGGCCGATCACCAAGCGGATGATCGACGGGCTGCAGCGCTGCAAGATCATTGCGCTCGGCAGCGTCGGCGTCGACTCGGTCGATGTCGAGGCGGCGACGCAAAAGGGCATTCCGGTCACCAATTGCCCCGACACCTTTATCGACGAAGTCGCCGATCATGCGATGACGTTGATCCTGGCGACCTTTCGCCGGCTGATCGTGCAGGACAAGCTGGTGCGCGACGGGCGCTGGAGGGAGGGCCGGCCGATGCTGTCGACGATCCCGCGCCTGATGGGCCAGACCCTGGGCCTGGTTTCGTTCGGCCATGTCGCGCGGGCCGTCGCGAAACGGGCCAAGCCCTTCGGGCTCCATGTCATCGCCTACGACCCGTTCATCGAAGAGCTGGTGGCGATTGAACACGGGGTCGAGCCGGTGAGCCTGCCCGAATTGCTGCAACGGGCCGACATCATCTCGATGCACGCGCCGGCAACCGAGAGCGCCAACCGACTGATCCGCGAGGAGCACTTTCGCCAGATGAAGAAGACGGCGATCTACATCAGCACCGGGCGCGGCCCGACGACCGACGAAGCCGCCCTGATCAAAGCGCTCGACGAGGGGATGATCGCCGCTGCCGGGCTCGACGTGCTCGAACAGGAGCCGCCGGGCGACAACAATCCGCTCCTACGGATGGACAATGTGATCCTGACCGCGCACGTCGCCTCGGCCTCCGCCCGGTTCGATCCGGCGCGGCGCCGACGGGTCGGTCAGGAATTGTCGCTGGTGCTGGGCGGCAGATGGCCGATGTCCTGCGTCAACCCCTCTGTGCTGGCCAAGACCGACCTGAAGCGCTGGCAGCCGGTCTCGATGGAGCGCGGACCGAATTCGTAACCCCTTAACCCGTCATTCCGGGGCGCCGCTTGCATAAGCGGCGAGCCCGGAACCCCTATTACATAGGCCCGTGTTCATGGGTCCCGGGATGAAAAAAGCGGGAGGAAAGCATGCCCTCTGACCCGATCCGCTATCCAGACCCCGACATCAAGATCGTCGACCCGCGCTTTCAACCGATGATGCTCGGCAACGCGGCGGTCGAGCGGATCGCCACCGGCTGCCGCTTCAACGAAGGTCCGGTGTGGTTCGGCGATCTGCGCTGTTTGATTTGGAGCGACATCCCGAACGACCGGATGATGAAATGGGAGGAAGAGACCGGGGCGATCAGCGTCTTCCGCAAGCCGTCGCATTATGCCAACGGCAAACACCCGCGACCGCCAGGGGCGGCTCGTGACCTGCGAGATGGACGCGCAGCGAGTGACCCGCACCGAGCACGACGGGACGATCACCGTGCTGGCCGACAGCTTCGACGGAAAGAAGCTGACCGGCCCCAATGACGTCGTCGTCAGATCCGACGGCTCAATCTGGTTCAGCGATAATGGCGCGGGCATTCGCGGCAATTACCTCGGCCACAAGGCAACCGCAGAGCTGCCGTACCGGATCTATCGGCTCGACCCGGCGACCGGCCAACTTACTATTGCGGTCGGTGACATGAAACGGCCCAACGGGCTCGCCTTTTCGCCTGACGAGAAGCTGCTCTACGTCGTCGATACGCCGGGACCTTTGGGACCGCGCACGGTCCAGGTCTACGACGTCGTCGACGACGGCACCAATACGGCAAATGGGCGCTTGTTCTTCAATGCGGAGCCGGGCGGGACGGACGGCATCCGCGTCGATGTCAACGGCATTCTGTGGTGCGGGTTCTCCGGCGGCGAGGCGGAAGACGGGGTCGCGGTCTATGCCCCCGACGGCAAGATGATCGGCCGAATCTTGCTGCCCGAGCGGTGCGCCAATGTGTGTTTTGGCGGGATCAAGCGCAACCGCCTATTCATGGCTGCGAGCCAGTCGATCTATTCAGTGTTTGTCGAGACCCAAGGTGCCATCGGTGGGTAGTCTGTGCGGCCGGGTGGAGAGGTGACACTTTGGATCGATTGGATGGGTGACAGCTTCATTGCTTTCTCGAGCCAAAGGGTGTGTTTGGTTGGGCCTGTGCGGTTGTGGGCAGGCACCAGCGCTGTCCATCAAATCCAAAGGCCGACGCTATCCGTGCTGGCTGGTGATATTTTTCACATAATCACAGTGCTGTACCGTGGATACAGCTTCAAAGCGCTGCTTCCTCCAACGGGGTTTCGGATTAGATTCGGTACAGAGGTGGTAAGGTTTACGCGATGATCTGCGACCGCCGCAGCTCCTCCAGAGTCGCAAGGTCGTAGCCGAGAAGCCGGGCGAGGACCTCATCGGTGTGCTGACCTGGGGTCGGGACGGGGCCGATGCGGCCGGGGGTCTTCGACATCTTGATCGTGGCGCCGGGCAGGTACATCTCGCCGGCGACCGGATCCTCCATCTTGACCAGCATCTCGCGCTCCCAGAGATGCGGGTCCTCGGCCACTTGCGGGATGGTCTTGACCGGCGCCACCGGGATGTCGGCGGCGACAAGCGCCGTAACGATCTCGTCGACGGTATGGGCGAGGCACCAGGCCGCGACCTTCTTGCGCGGCGAGTCGTCAAGGCTCATGCGTCCGGTGAAGGCACCGGTATTGGCGACGGCATCAGGGTCGCCGGTGGCGATCTGCAGCAAACGTGAGCCCATCTCGCGCCCTGAGGCGGAGATTACGACGTGACCGTCTTTCGCCTTATAGGGCGGGCGGCCACCTTCGCCGCCCTCCTGGCCGGTCGCCAGGTAGTACGAGATCGGGATCTCGACCATGGTCAGGCCCGAATCCATCAGGCAAACATCGACCTCCTGCCCCTCGCCGGTGCGGTCGCGGTGGTGCAGCGCCGCGAGCATGCCGATCGTCGCGTGCAACGAGGTGTAGCGGTCGACGATCGAGGAGGCGGTGCCGAGCGGCTGGCCGACCGGCATCCCGGTCAGGCTCATCAGCCCGCTCATCGCCTGGCCGAGCGGATCGAATCCGGGGCGCTCGCGGTAGGGGCCGTACTGGCCGAAGGCAGAGACCGAGCCGAGGATGATGTCGGGCTTCAGTTCGCGTAGTCGGTCGTAGCCGAAGCCCATCTTGTCCATGACCCCGGGGCGGAAGTTCTGGAGCACGATATCAGCGGTCTTGACCAGCGCGGCGAAGACCTCCTTGCCGCGTTCGGTGCGCAGATCGAGGCAGAGGCTCTTTTTGCCGCGGTTGTAGACAGAGAAATAGACGCTCTGGCCACGCACCAGCGGCGGCGACTTGCGCGTCTCCTCGCCGCCGAGCTTCTCGATCTTGATGACCTCGGCACCGAGGTCGGAGAGGATCATGCCGCCGCGCGGACCCGCTTGGAACCGCGCCAATTCGAGCACCCGCACACCTTCGAGAGCCCCGCTCATCGCCGCCTCCCCAAACTTCCAGTCGCGGTTGAGCTAACACCCCCTCCCGCGTAGTGTCAAACAATGGCGACGAGTAGTCGAGCAGTCAGCAACGAGCGTGCGACCCCCTTGCAACCCATCAACGCCAATACAGGCGCCAGCTGCGAGGTGAGTGCTGACGAGACAGGCTCGGCGGATTTTTGCGTTCCTCACCGAAGGAGACCTGAGCATGGCCCATGAATTCATTCTGACCGAGCGCTTCGACGGGGTTGCGGTGATCACGTTGAACCGCCCGGACAAGCTCAATGCGCTGAGCTTTCCGTTGGTGCGCGAGCTCGACGAGGCGCTGACGCAATATGAGGTCGACGAAGCCATCAAGGCGGTGATCCTGACCGGCGCCGGCGAGCGGGCGTTTTCCGCCGGTGCGGATATCCACGAGATGGCCGGGCTCAGCGCCGACGAGTTGGCCACGCGCCAGGAGGTCCGCGGCCATGCCACCTGGCACATCGCGACCTTTACGAAGCCGCTGATCGGCGCGATCAACGGGCTCGCCTATGGCGGTGCCGCGCTGATGAGCTCGACCCTCGACCTGCGCATCGGCTGCGAGCGCACCGCCTTTCGCTTTCTTGCGGCGAGCTATGGCCGGGTCAACTCGACCTGGTCATTGCCGCTCCTGGTCGGTCTGCCGAAGGCGAAGGAGCTGCTCTACACCGGGCGCATTGTCATGGCCGAGGAGGCCGAGCGCATCGGCCTGTTGAACCAGGTCGTCCCGGCCGCCCGCCTGCTCGATACCGCGCTCGAGATGGCCCAAGCGATCGCCAAGAACGACGCGCGCATGGTGCAGGGGATCAAGCGCCTGTTGCACGAGGAGATCGGCATGGGCTGGCGCGACCGTTTCAACACCGAGGAAGACGCTCGCGGCACCTGGCTCAGCGCCGGCCACCCGCGCGAGGGGTTCAAGGATTTCCTCGAACGCAAAGGGCAAGCCGACTGACGAGGAGGGTCGATCCCCCAAATGTCGGGCATTGAGGCGGCACTCCGCGGCGGCGCGGTCGCGCTGCTCGCCCTTCTCGTACTAGGCGGCCTGCGCGAGTGGCGGCGATCGGCGGCCGCACGCTATGGTGCGCTGTTCACCACGAGCGTGGCCGCCTATGTGGTCCAGTCGGCACCGGGTGAGCCCTTTCAGCACGCGACGTGGCTGATCCCGTTACGGCTGATCAGCATCGGCACACCCGCCGTTTTTTGGTTGTGGGCCAGCGCCTGCTTCGATGACGAGTTTCGCCCCTCCTGGGACAAATTCCTACCCTGGGTCGTGCTCGTCGGCCTCGGCGCGTTGTGCATCTTCGGCGGATGGCCGGTCGCCGGGCTCGCCATGCAAGGGCTCTCATTGCTGCTCGCCGGCCTCGCCGTCTGGCAAGCCCTCACCGGCTTGGCCGGCGACCTCGTGGAGACGCGGCGCCGGCTGCGCGTATCCTGGCGATCGGTGCGGGGCTCTACATCGCGGCGATCACCCTTGCCGAGCTGATGCCGCAC
>DATEQL010000750.1:0-7086 GCA_035272665.1 Allostellaceae bacterium | reverse complement strand
GAGACCGTGAGCTTCCCGGACGGCGGGATCACGCCGTTCAAAGGCCAGAAGGGCGAGGCTTGGGAAGGCGGCCATCGTTGCCCCATGGTCGTCCGCTGGCCCGGACACATTAAACCGGAAACGGTCAAGAACCAGATGTTTGCGGCTCTCGACTGGTTGCCGACGCTAGTTGACATCGCCGGTGGCCCTAAGGGCGACGACTTGAAGAAGCAGATCGAAGTCGGACAGTATCCCGGCATCGTCAAGACGACGCTGGACGGCTTTGACCAGCGCGACTATCTCGAAGGGAACTCGGATAAATCCGCGCGGGACGTCTTCTTCTACTACTCCGGCGCGACGCCATCCGCCGTGCGCTACAAGAATTGGAAGATGTATTACTCGATGGCGCCTGGGGGGGCGAACGGCTGGTTCCTGCCGCTCGTCAACTACCATTGGACCTTGGTTGGCAACGTCAAGCGCGATCCCTTCGAGCAGACTGTCAGCTTCGGAGACTCAAAGTCAGCCATGGCGCTGGGCGGCACACTCGGCTCCCCATCGACCGCATATTTGTACGACTGGAATATGCTGCCGATCGGCCAGCAGCTCTGGGAGCAGGAGTTGGCGTCCTACGAAACGTTCCCGCCGCTGCAACCGCCGGAGACCTACAACCTGAGCGGCATTCTGCAGGAAATGAAAGCCCATAAGGGCGACGACTAGCTCGCTACTGACTAGCTCTGGCAACTGCGTGTGACGTGGAGAAACGGGCGGCCCAATAAGGCCCCCGTTTCGAAACGCACAAGGCCGGATGGGCAGGTCCCGCTCAACCCAGCCAGAAGGCGGAACTAACATCGACATTGTTCAAGCAGGATCAGCTAGGAGAAGCCGAATGACACGCCGATCCAGGCTCTCACGGGTCGCAGGCGCGCTCGCTGTCGGCCTATCGTTGTCGGCGCTGCTCGCTCCCGCCGCGCAGGCCCAGGCTCCAGCGCCGGCCCAAGCGCCGCATTTCACCCCTCAGGAGTTGGCCAGCCGGACCGTCTACCGCCGCGCCGTCGACGCCATCATCTGGGGCGTGCCGGCGGTGAATTTGGACATGATGCGGCAGGCGTACTTCCGCGACGCGAAAGCGAGCTACAACGACATCGTCTGGTGGCCCAAAGGGGGCGGCTGGAAAAACCAGTCGCTCGATGTCGACACGAGCGTTCGCTACCTCTATATCTTCTGCAATACAAAGAGCGACGGTCCGATCGTTCTGGACGTGCCGCCGGCGGTGACCGCGGCCAGTTTCTACGGCACCACAATGGACACCTGGCAGGTGCCGCTCGTTGATCTGGGCCTCGAGGGCAGGGGCGGCAAATACCTGATTCTGCCCCCCGACTACAAGGGCGACGTGCCGGCCGGCTATATCCCAGTGCGTCCCAAGACCTACAACACCTATACGCTGCTCCGCTCCATCCTGGCCACCAGATCGGAAACGGACGTGCGCGCCGGCGACGCGCTGGTGAAGCAGGTCAAGGTTTACCCATTGAGCAAGGCCGGCAATCCGCCGGAGCCGCGTTTCATAGACGCGACCGACATAATCTACAACGCCGTCGTGCCTTACGACGACAGCTTCTACGACAGTCTTGCCCGAGTGATCAGCGAGGAGCCCGTGCAGGTGCGTGACCTCCAAATGTTGGGCATGCTCCTTCCGCTCGGCATCGAGAAGGGCAAGGAATTCAAGCCCGACCCCGCAACCCGCACCCAGTTGAAGGCGGCGGCGGCGGAAGCGCATGCCTGGTTGATAGAGGGGATCATTTCGACATTCGAGCGCTATTACCCCGACGGAAAATGGACCATCCCCACTTCGGCAATCGGCGTAAAGACAGAATTCCTTTGGGAGACCCCCAACTACTTCGACGTGGATGCGCGTGGGATTACCCTTGCCAGCTTCTTCGGACCAGTGGCAAAGCTCGGCGGGGGCAGCTTCTACCTCTCGACCTACTACGACAAAAGTGGTGCACAGTTGTCGGGTGAAAATAACTATCGGCTGCATGTGCCCTCGAATGTTCCCGCGAGCCAGTTCTGGGCCCTGACTGTGTATGACCTGGAGACGGAGGCCTTCTTCCTCGACTCGACGCATCTTACGGTCGATTCGTTAGACAAAGCGGTGCGCAAGAATGCCGATGGCACCGTGGACGTCTACGTTGGCCCGAAGGCGCCAACCGGCATGGAGTCCAACTGGATTTACACCCCACCGGGGAAGAATTGGTACCCGTGGTTTCGATTCTACGGCCCGGAGAAGGCGATCTTCGACAAGAGCTGGCAGTTGCCGGACATTGAAAAGATCAACTGACCGTTGCCGGTCTACCGTGACGCTAAGGGGTGCGAATGCGCCGTGGAGGCTTGCGCAGGCTCCGACCGACACCGACGGTTGATTCATGAGCGATTGGCGCTCTGCGACGAGCGTAACGTTGCTGGCGGGCGCCCCGCTACGGAGTGCCCGCCCCGGCTCCAGCGGGCCGCTCCCGTCCAGCAGTGATTGAGCCTTCACATCAAAGGAGACAAAGAATGATGACCGCCCGTCTGTCCCGCATTGCCGCGACCGCGGGGACTATAATGTCCCTCATCGCACTGATGCTGTCGGCCTGTGTGCCGGCGCAGCAATACGATGCGCTCGAAAACGATTACAACCAGCTCAATCAGCGGCTCTCCAGCGAGATCGGGGCGCAGCAGGTGCACATCACTCGGTTGCAGGGAGCGATCAAAGTCGCCGTGAACAGTGAACTGCTGTTCCCGTCGGGCGGCTGGCAGATGCCCCCCGCGGCGGCCCAGACGATCGCCAAAATGGCCCCGATCCTGGCGCCGTTCCAGAAGACCACAATCATCGTGACCGGCTACACGGATAACGTTCCGATCGGCCCTGAGCTGCGCCAGCAGGGGGTCGATAGCAACCAGCAGCTTTCGCTGAAAAGGGCGCAGAGCGTCGCCAATTTCCTCGTCTCCCAGGGGGTCAACCCGAGCCTGGTCTCGGCGCGAGGCCTTGGGGATGCCGACCCGGTCGCCTCGAATGACACGCCGCAGGGACGCGCGCAGAATCGCCGCGTCGAGCTTACCCTAGCCGGCCCCGGCACCTGATGCGGAGACCTCGCGCATTCAGCTGGTTCATCGGCTCGGCAACGGTCGCCGCCGCGCATCGGCCCGGTGCGCCAGCCGTAAGCCTCAGCAACACCGGGCCGCACCGTTTCTGACCGGTTGCGGCCTGGCCTTCATCAGGTTTCTCACCGCAGTAGAAGGATTTTGCCGACATGATCGAAGCTGCGTTTCGCCGTGCCACCCCGTCGATCAAAGCAGCCCTTGCCGCGGCCATACTCGCGATGGCTGGCTGCTCCGGCTTGAGCGCCCCGACCCAGCAGAGCATTGCGGGCTTGTCGCCCTCGGGCCGCGTGACTATCAACGAGGATTTCGTCACCGGTGTGGGTGGCGGTACCGGCACACTCTATTATCAGGGGCAGACCCACCCGTTCAAACTGGCCGGTACCGTTGTGGGCCCCGGTGGTGGTGTTGCGAAGATCAACGCCTCGGGCGAGGTCTACAAGCTCAACAGCGTTTCCGATTTTCCCGGCAGGTACACGCAAAGCACCGGCGCTGCGGGTTTGAGTACCTCGGGCGGCAGCGATTTGTGGCTGCAGAACAGCGCCGGCGTGATCATGCACCTTCAAGGTACGACTACCGGGGCGATGCTGACACTCGGGCGCGACGAGATCTTTATCCGGATGGCTCAGTAGCCAGCGCTGTCATCAGCCGCACCGTCACCCGAACACCACTGGCACATTAAACTCGGACAGGCACGGAACACAAAATGGAGGAAACTTTGACTGCTACCGCCTCTCACCCGGAAGCGCACCCATCGCCGGTAACGCTGGCCGACCGAAAGGCCGCCGGCAAGAGGTTGCGCGACAGCGTGCCGCGCGATGCGCATGCCGGCTGGCGGGCGCACGCTCATCGAGGCGACCCGATCGGCATCCTGCGCGCCGCCGACGCGACCCGGCAGCAGGAGCTGGTGCCGCTGCGCTATGGCCGCATGCTGACATCGCCGTTCACCTTTCTCGCCGAAACTGAATAGGCGACCGATGTCGGACGCGTTAGGGATCCACGCGGTGATACCGCCATGAGGGAGTGACACGATAATGCGCAAATCTCTTTTCCCGCGTCTCGGCGCACTTGCTGCCGGGATGCTGCTGGCCTTCACAGCGGCGGCGCAGAACAGACCGGCCGCTCCCAATGCTTCGCCACCGGCAACGCCTGTTGCCGCGCCTGCGATTGCAGAGCAGGCCGATCGGCTGCTCAAAGAAATGGGCGGTTATATCGGCTCCGCCGAGCAGTTCACCTTTCACGCCGACGTCACCTTCGATCATGTTCTGCCATCGGGCCAGAAGCTGCAATTTGCTGCGGCCGAGGAAGTCGCATTGCAGCGGCCCGGTCGGCTCTACGTCGAATGGAACGGCGACCTCGGCGCCCGCCAGTTCTGGTACGACGGCAAGTCGGTCACCCTCTACGACCCCGCCACGCCATTCTACTCGAGCGAGGCAGCGCCCTCGGAGATCGACAGCATGCTGGCCCAGCTTGTGCCAAAACTGGACTTCGCGCCGCCGCTTGCCGATTTCCTCTATAAAGATCCCTACAAGACCGTACGCGCGAACCTAGAATACGGGTTCGATCTGGGTCAGAACGATGTGAATGGCAGGACGTGCCGGACCCTTGCCTTTGTCGAGAAGGACATCGACTGGCAAATCTGGATCGAGAACGGGCCGCAGCTGACCCCGTGCAAGCTGGTGATTACCTATAAGAACCAGCCGGCGCAGCCACAATTCACTGCTGTCTTCAGCGATTGGGATTTCGCGCCGCGCATTGCCGAGCCGATATTTACGCCGGAACTGCCGCCGGGAACGGAGAAGATCCCGTTCGCGACAGTTACGGCTGCGAAGTAGCGCGAAGTTCTTGAGATGGAGAAGGGCTCGTCATTGCGAGTGCAGCGAAGCAATCTCATCGACAGCGTGCCGACCTGGGTCGAGATTGCCGCGTCCCCCCGGAACCCCCGCCTGGCGGGCGGCCGTCTCGGGGTCCTCGCAATGACGGGCTCCTATTTAATCCCGTCGGACAAGGGAGAATGTCGATGACCAGGCAACTCATGAACAGGAAGAAGTTGGCCTGCGGGCTGCTGGCAGGTGCTGCACTCGCCGCCTGCCTCGCGATCGGAGCCGAACGCGCCATTGCGTTCCGCGGCGGCGGCGGCTTCCGCGGCGGTGGGTTTGGCGGCTTCCACGGTGGTGGCGGCTTTCACGGGGGTTTCGGGGGCTTCCACGGCAACTTTGGGGGAGGCGGCGCACGCTTTGGTGACCGCGGCTTCGCCGACCGCAGCACCGACGCCGGCTTTGGCCGCGGAGGCTTCGGCAATGTCCACAATGCCGGCGCCTTCTCCGACCGCGCCGACACATTCCGGCAGAGCCACCCCGAGTATCAACACAATGCCGGCCAGTTCCAGGAAGCCCATCCTGACGCGCGGCAAAACGTGTCCCAGGTCCAGCAGAACCGCACCACCGAAGCCAACCAGCTTCAGTCGAACCGTACCAACGAAGCCAGCCAGCTTCAGTCAAATCGCACCAACGAAGCCGATTATCTGCAAGGCCAACGCCAGGCCACCTGGAACAATTACCATGGCAACTGGGGTGGCTATTATTCGGGCCTTGGTCTGGGTGCGGGCCTGGCAATTGGCGCCAGCATAGCGGCGCTGCCGGCAGCCGCAGCCGCGATCTCGGTCGCCGGAAACCCGTACTATTACGCGAACGGTGTCTATTACGCGCCGCAAGGAGGACAGTATGCGGTGGTGCCACCGCCGCAAGGGGCCGTCGTGGCAACCCCGCCACCCTCCTGCTCTACCGTCTATGTCGGCTCCGCGACCGATCTCGACTGCGGCGGTGCGTTCTATTCAACAGTCCAGAACGGCTATCAAGTCGTCCCGCCGCCGATTGGATCGACGGTCAGCACATTGCCGAGTGGTGCTGTCGATCAGAACATCAATGGTACGACCTACTTTATTTTCGGCGGTGCGTATTATCGCCCATTCTATAGCGGCAGCAGTGTGATCTATCAGGTCGTCGCAAAACCGGCGTGACGCGACCGGATGTCGCCTAGTCGCGATTAAGCCCCAGCAAGGAGGATCTGTATCATGGAAACGTCGACTGTCTCCGCCGGTCAGCCGGCGGCACACGCGTCTACAATGGTCCCGGCGGACCGAAGGGCCGGCGGCAAGAGGCTGCGAGATACAGCGCCTCGCGATGCGCACGCCGCCTGGCGGGCGCCTGCCGAGCGAGTGGACCCGATCGGCATCCTTCGCGCCGCCGATGCGACCCGGCAGCCGGATCTGGTGCCGCTGCGCTATGGCCGCATGCTGCAATCGCCGTTCACTTTTTACCGCGGGTCCGCCGGCGTCATGGCAGCCGATCTGGCCCGCACGCCGGTCAGCGGCATCCGTGTCCAGGTGTGCGGCGACTGCCATCTGATGAATTTCGGCGGTTTTGCCACGCCGGAGCGCCGGCTCATCTTCGACATCAACGACCTCGACGAGACATTGCCGGCGCCCTGGGAGTGGGACGTCAAGCGTCTCGTCGCCTCGTTTGTGCTCGCTGCCCGTTCGAATGGGCTCTCGGACGCAAACGGCCGCGACGCGGCGGTCGCCTGCGCTCGCAGCTATCACCAAAAAATGCGCGACTTCGCGGCCATGGACGTGCTCGATGTCTGGTATGCCCGGCTCGACGACAGCGATGTTCTGGCGATGCTGCCGCAGGACCGCAAGGCGCTGCTGAGCAAACGGATCGCCAAAGCGACCGCGCGCGGCAGTTCGGAGCTGGTGTACCCAAAGCTTGTCGAGGGCTCCGGTGCGCAGACCCGCATTCACGACACTCCTCCGACTATTTTCCATGCCGAGGCGTCGCGTGCTGCCGGCGACTTGGAGATGATCCGGGGGTCGCTCCCAAAGTATCGCGAAACATTGGCCGAAGATCGTCGCGTTCTCTTCGATCGCTATCGGCTGGTTGACGCGGCGGTGAAGGTGGTCGGCATCGGCAG
>DATEQL010000749.1:0-3003 GCA_035272665.1 Allostellaceae bacterium | reverse complement strand
AACGCGACGGCTCTCGGCGATCGCCGGAACCCAGCGGTTCCAAAACGTCGCGTTGCGCGCGAAACCGTGCATCATCAGCACCGGTGTGGGCGCCTGCCACGGCCACAGGTAATCGTCGACGGCACAGTGGAGCGAGAGACCCTCGGCGAGGCGGACGGTCGGCATCGGAGCGCTCCATGGGTTGGCGCGGCGCGCAGGACTATCGCCGAAACCATAGCACGGTGTCGGCCGCGCAACAGCTGACAGCCAAGGGCTTTGTCGCTAGCATTCCGGATCGAGCGTTGGGGGAGAGTGTGCGATGCAGATCGTCGACGCCCAAATTCACCTCTGGGGAACGGGCTTGCCGAGCAACATCTCGCATCGGCAGGTGACGGCCTTTACCCCTGCGGAGGCCATCCTCCTGATGGACGAAGGAGGCGTCGATGCCGCCGTCATTCATCCGCCGGGTTGGGACCCGGGTTCAATCGACATGGCATTTGCGGCGGTTCGGAACTACCCCGGGCGGTTCGCGATCATGGGTTCGGTGCCGCTCGATCGACCGGAATCTCGCGCCCGCATCGCCAGCTGGAGAGAACAGCCGGGCATGCTCGGTCTCCGGTATGGGTTCTTGAGCGATCCCGCGCGGCAGTGGCTGCGCGACGGCACTCTCGACTGGCTTTGGACGGCCGCCGAAGATGCCGGTGTTCCGATTGCCGCTCTGGCGACGGACTCCCTGGCGGAACTCGGCCGCATCGCCGAGCGCCACCCCGGACTTCGCTTGACGATCGATCACCTGGGCGGCAGAGGCGGCACGACCACGCTGAAAGACGCCGCGGCCATGACCCACATGCCCGCGCTTCTGGCATTGGCTAAGTTGCCCAATGTGGCGGTCAAAGCGACCGGCGTGCCGCATTACTCGAGTGAGGTTTATCCGTTTCCCGCACTGCACATTTATCTGCGACAGGTCTGCGACGCCTTTGGTCCGCATCGGATGTTCTGGGGCACCGACATCACGAAGATGCCCTGCTCCTGGCGCCAATGCGCGACAATGTTCACCGATGAGCTGCCGTGGCTCAGCGAGGAGGACAAGCGGCTGATCATGGGCGAGGCGCTCTGCGCCTGGTGGGGCTGGGACCGGGCCGCCTGACATGCGCCGCGGCCGACAACGCCGAACGGCCCGGCCGAGCGTAGGGCGACGGCAGATTACGCTTTGCTCATCAGCCCTAGCTAGGGTCGGCGGAACGGCCGATTGAGGATCGCCTGCTGCTCCGGCGTCAACGCCTGGTAAAGCGCCTGGACGGCCGGCTTTGCCGATTGCAGCGCATCGAGGCGCGCCGACAGGAACTGCTGCATCCGATCCATCCGCTCCAGAATGGTCGGCTCGGCTCCTGGCTTGAGGTTCGCGCATAACTGGCGCTCTTTTTGTTCATCGGCCTGCGCGGCGCTCTGCACCTTGTCCCATAGCGGGCGCTGCTCGGCGGTCAGATTGAGCTTTACCTCGACATAGGCGCGCCGGGCGGCACGCCGCGCGAGCCGATCCAGGCACCGCTCTTGCGGGTCCTGCCGCATCATCATTCGGCGCATCATCGGCCATCCGCGCCGTCCCTCCTCGTCTGGACCACCTCTCGCACCCCATTGCCCGCCCGGCGGCGCGGCTTGGGCATACTGGAGATCGGGATCGTCTGCCGAGCGGGCAAGGATCGGGATGGCGATCGCGGCGGTCGCCGCCAACGCCACAGCGAGCAACGTTCTTCTCACGGGAGACCTCCATCAAGATTGGGTTCAGCCTGGAGCCATCTCATTGAGGAAGACTTCGCGCCCGGCTCCAAGCATAAGATAGGCAGCCGGAGAGAATCCGATCCCCGCAGTCTTCGGGCCCGATCGAGCGCCCCTCGCGCATCGGGACGCTCGCCATTTTCCAGCGCGCCTTCCATAGCGTGCGCAAGATCGGCTGCCACGGCATCAATCCGGCAAATCGAAAAACTTGCACCAGCCGTACGGGCTGATATCGCCTCGCACGACTTCGCAGGATCGGGGTGGACGAAACAAGGTGCAGGCAGAACAACTGAGGCCGTTCTTTGGCCGGTCCTGATACTCCGCCTCGGGCTGCGACATCTTTTGCTGCGCCGTCGCCCGTTGGACCCCAAGGATGGCTGCCGCCGCCGCCCCGCTAAGCGCGGCTTGCAGCACGTGCCGTCGCAACAGCTTGGGCGACGCGTTTGACAAACGTTTCGTCAGAAAGTTAGCCTGTCTCTGTCTGGGGCTGTGCCGACGAGAGCATATCCAGGTCAAGGAGGGCCGAGTCATGTCGCAAGAAGCAGCGCCGCGCCTTAGCCATATCGGGCTCTATGTGGCCGAACTGCCGAAGATGATCGATTTCTATACGCGCGTCCTCGGCTTTGTCGTCAGCGATGCCGCGCCTGACGGGCGCATCACCTTCTTGAGCGGCAACCCGAGCGACCACCACCAGGTGGTCTTGGTGCCGGGCCGCAAGACGGATGTCGAGACGCCGATGGTGCAGCAGATCTCGTTCAACGTCGGCACGCTCGCCAACGTGCAGCGCGCCTTCCGCAAAGTGCGCGAGGCCGGCTGCCAGGGCATCAACCCGGTCAGCCATGGCAACGCCTGGTCGGTTTATTTCCAGGATCCCGAAGGCAATCGCATCGAGATGTTCTGTGACACGCCGTGGTACGTGTCGCAGCCTTGCGGTTTCAAGATCGACCTCGACAAGCCCGAGGAGGACCTCTGCCGCGAGACCGAGGTCCACTGCCGCGACCTGCCGGGGTTCAAGCCGATCGAGGAGTGGCGAGCCGAGATCTCCAAGAAAATCGCCGCGCGACTCGAAGGCTGACCCCCGCCGTGGCGCGTGCGCCGGAGGCTTTGTGCAAGTGTGCCGAGACATGATAGAGTTTTGCCGATCATCATTCCCGCGAGGAGCGGGTCAATACAGCGAGGGCGCGATGAGCAAGCGACCAATGTATTTGCAGCACGTCAACATCTATGTCCGCAACGCCGAGCGGTCGA
>DATEQL010000748.1:0-2987 GCA_035272665.1 Allostellaceae bacterium | reverse complement strand
TGGCGCTTGTGATCTCGATTTGGCAGTACTGGTGGACGGTACGTTATATGTGGGGCGAACCGTTCGCGCCCCTCGCCGGACTGACAAAGGAGGGAATGCAATCGCCGGTCTTGGCGGTCGCCATTCTCCTGATCTTCATCGGCCTGTTCGCCTTCGGTGCGGTTCTGTGGCGCCTCACCTAGTGTGGCGAACGTGAGTTACTGAGATCAAGGAGGTTCGTCATTGCGAGCGCAGCGACGCAATCTCGTCGGCAACGCGCCGTCGCGCTACGGAATTGCCGCGTCGCCCTGCGGGCTCCTCGCAATGACGCACTCTGAGAAACCGAGTTCAATAAGCACTTTCGACACCACCCGACCAACGAAAGGAGATCGAGATGGCTAGATCCAGAGCAGCAGCCAAGCCGAATATCGTCGTCATCTGGGGCGATGATATCGGCCTCACCAACCTCAGTTGTTACAGCGACGGGTTGATGGGCTACCGCACGCCCAACATCGACCGGATCGCCCAGGAAGGCATGCGTTTTACCGACTTCTACGCCGAGCAGAGTTGCACGGCCGGGCGATCGTCGTTCATCACCGGTCAGCACGGATTGCGCACCGGGTTGACCAAGGTCGGCCTGCCGGCCGCTCCTGTTGGTCTGCACAAGGAAGACCCGACCATAGCCGAGCTGCTGAAGCCGTTGGGCTATGCGACCGCGCAGTTCGGCAAGAACCACCTCGGCGACCGCAACGAATATCTGCCGACCGTGCACGGCTTCGATGAGTTCTACGGCAATTTGTACCACCTGAACGCGGAGGAAGAGCCGGAGCTGCCTGATTACCCGAAGGGGTCGGATTTTCCGCACTTTCATGAGAGATTCGGGCCGCGCGGCGTCTTGGACAGCAAGGCCACCGACAGAGACGACGCAACGGTCGACCCGCGCTTTGGCAGGGTCGGCAAGCAGACGATCCAGGACACCGGCCCGCTGACCAAGAAGCGAATGGAAACGATCGATGACGACATTGCCGGCCGCGCCGTCGACTACATCAAGCGACAGGCTCAGGCCAGCCAACCCTTCTTCCTCTGGGTGAACTTCACGCACATGCATTTCCGCACGCATGTGAAGCCGGAGAGCAGGGGCCAGTCGGGTCGCTGGCAGAGCGAATACCACGACGTGATGATCGATCACGACAAGAACGTCGGCGAAGTGCTGAAGGCGCTCGATGATGCCGGCATCGCCGACAACACCTTTGTCATGTACAGCACCGATAACGGTCCAAATATGTTTTCATGGCCCGATGGGGCGATGACCCCGTTCCGGAACGAGAAGAACACCAATTGGGAGGGTGCCTATCGGGTGCCGTGCGTGGTCCGCTGGCCCGGCAAGATCAAGCCGGGGACCGTGTCGAACGAGATGGTGGCGCATCACGACTGGCTGCCGACATTCCTGGCCATGGCCGGCGACGCGGATGTCACCGACAAGCTCTTGAAGGGCTGCACGATCGGGGACATGACCTACAAGGTCCACCTCGATGGCTATAATCTGGTGCCATATTTGACCGGTGAAGCGCAGAAGAGCCCGCGGGTCTCGTTCATCTACTGCAACGACGACCAGCAGGTCGTGGCACTGCGCTACGACAATTGGAAGATCGTGTTCGCGGAACAGCGGGAGCCCGGCACGATGCGCGTCTGGTCCGAGCCGTTCGTCACCCTTCGCGTGCCAAAGATCTTCAATCTCCGCACGGATCCGTTCGAGCGTGCGGACATCACTTCGATCACCTATTACGATTGGCTTGTCGATCACGTCTACTTGCTGGTGCCGGCACAGGCCTATATCGGCGAATTCCTGCAGACATTCAGGGACTACCCGCAGCGCCAAAAAGCCGCCAGCTTCAACCTCGACGACGTACTCCGGAAGCTGCAGGAGAGCAAACACTCGTAACCCGTCTGAACGGATCGAGGGCCAGCCCCCTCGCCCCGCTCGCGGGGAGAGGGCCGGGGTGAGGGGCAAGCCTCCTTGGCAGAAAGATTGCAGCGTTGCGAGGCAGGGACCAAAAGCGCGCTGAGCGTGCGCAATCGTTGCGGCGCGCACTGACACCCGCAGAATTCGCGTTGTGGAAGCACATTCGCGATCGCCAACTCGGCGGCTTCAAATTCGACCGCCAGGAGCCCATCGATCGGTACTACGTCGACTTCGTTTGTCGCGAGCGGCGTCTCATTATCGAGCTCGACGGCGGCCAACACTCGGAATCCTCCGAAGACAGGCAGCGCGATAGCGAGCTATCCGCCCTCGGTTATCGCGTGATCCGCATCTGGAACAGCGATGTCATTGAAAATCTGGACGGAGTTCTCCAAATGCTCCTGTCCGAACTCGAAAGAGAGCCCCTCACCCCACCCCTCTCCCCGCAAGCGGGGCGAGGGAGAGCTGATGCAGTGCGAGCCTTTTACGAGAGCCACCCGTATCCGGCGCCGATCGGCAACCTCGATCGGCACCGCGAGCTCTATCGGAAGCCCGATCGGCGTCGGGCATTGTCCCTTCTGCTGTGGCCGACGGAGCAGCCGCGAGCAAATCGAGAAATCCTGGTCGCCGGCTGTGGAACGTCGCAGGCTGCCATCCATGCGCTGCGCGAGCCCGATGCTCGTGTAACGGCAATCGACATCAGCGAGACCAGCCTGCGCTACACGCGCGATCTTCAGCGAAAATATCGCTTGCAAAACCTCGATCTTCATCGGATGGCGATCGAGCAAGTCGGGGAACTCTGCCAGCTGTTCGACCAGATCGTCTGCACCGGCGTGCTCCACCATCTACCCGACGCGGATCTCGGACTCCGGTCGCTGCGCAATGTCCTTGCGCCCAGCGGCGCGATGCACCTGATGGTCTATGCGGCATATGGGCGCGCCGGCATCTACATGATGCAGGAGTACTGCCGCCTGCTCGGGGTCGGCGCCTCGGACGAGGAATTGCGGGACCTCGGCACCACGATCGGTGCATTGTCTTCTGACCATCC
>DATEQL010000747.1:0-3946 GCA_035272665.1 Allostellaceae bacterium | reverse complement strand
CGAGATGACTTCGGCGCAGAAGGAAGTGCATGACGAGATCGTTGCCGGCAGGCGCGGCCGTTTTGGCGGTCCCTTCCAGATCCTGATCCGTGCGCCGGAGGTATGCCGCCATCTGCAGCGGCTCGGCGAATATCTGCGGTGGGGCAGTTCGCTACCTCCGGCCTTGTCGGAGCTCGCGATCTGCCTGACCGCGCGTCACCTGCGTGTGAGTCTCGAATGGCACGCGCATGCGCCGCTCGCGGTCGAGGCCGGAGTCCCAGCAGCGGCGATCGAGGCCATCCGTACCGGCGCCACGCCCAGCTTTACGGCTAACGACCAGGTCCTCGTCCATCGCGTCGTTACTGAGCTTATCGATACCAAGCGGCTCTCCGACACGACATTTGCCGATGCCATCTCCCGGTTTGGCGAGCAAGGGGTCGTCGAACTTGGCACGATCGTCGGCTACTACACGGCGATCGGAAACGCGCTGAACGCGTTTCAGGTGCCGCTGCCGCCGGGCGCGCCGCAACCCTTCCCGGAATAGGAACGGGCCGCACCGCGCGGGTGCCACGGAAGGCCCGTCAGCTGGGCGAGGCGCCAGGCTGAAACCCCGCATGGCAAGGTGCTTAAGGCGGCCACTATCAGCCGAAAAAGGTGGCGCTATAGGCATCAGCACGCGCGGGGTGGCTGCGGCCAATGGCTCAATCGCGCCGAAATGGGCATAGGAGGAGCTTGCCCACTCGGACAGAAATGCCCATGCCGATCACCGGCAATGGATCGCCAAGATAGACCCCTATTGGGTATGCGACTGCTCAAAAAAAGGGGTTCTGATGGACATCCGGACAGCGGCCCGGCGCGATGACGGTCGCCGATCTGGCTGCGGCGGGGCGCAACCAGGTCCCGCTCGGGATCGCCTACATGGTCGGCTCGACAGCGATGTTCGCCGGCGGCAATGCGGTCGGGCGACGAGGGAGTTAGATTTTCAACAAAGCCTTGGAGTGCTCGATATGTTCGCGGACCGATACGACCTCGCTCTAAGCACTGCCTCCGCCGCGGCGCGCGACGCCTACGTTCGGGGCTGCGATCTGGCGTTGACCTTTTATCCGGGCGCAATCGAGGCCTTTGAGCGCGCCATCGTAGTCGACCCCAGTTTCTCCCTGGCCCACGCCGCAAAGGCCCAGGTACTGATGCGGGAAGGTAATGTGGTAGGGGCACGAGCAGCCTTGGCCGCGGCCAAGGATCTGGCCACCGGTCTGTCGGCACGCGAGATCAGTCACATCAACTATTTCGACCTCGCGTTCGCGGGCCAGACCGACGCGGCGATCGACGCCTTGTACGCCCATCTCGGGGCATGGCCGCGCGACGCCCTGGTCCTCGCCACTGCCGCGAACCCGAATGGCTTGATCGGCGCTTCCGGCCGGATCGGGCAGAAGCACCAGATCGCCGCACTGATGGACAGCCTCGCCCCGCATTACGGCGACGATTTCTGGTTCCTTGCGCATCATGCCATGGCGTTGTCTGAGGATGGGCGACTCGCGGCGGCGCGGGCGAAGATCGAGCGCTCCGTGGCCGCAAACCCGAACAACGCGCATGGTGCGCACGGGTTCGCGCATGTTTGTTACGAGAGCGGCGAGGCAGACACGGCCCGCGCCTATCTATCCTCCTGGCTCGCCACCTATCCGCGCGACGGGTTTTTCCATGGGCATCTGAACTGGCATCTGTCGCTCTGCGAAATCCAGGCAGGCAATTGGATCGAAGCTTTGTCGGCTTATCAGGACGCCATCGCGCTCGAGCGGCACAGCGGCGGGCCGCAACAGAGAATCTCGGATGGCGCGGCGTTTTTGTGGCGTTCTGAACTCGCCGGCCATCCGCGCGACGCTGCCGCTTGGCGTGCAATCTACGACTATGCGACCAGCACATTGCCGTCCCCTGGTAGCGGGCTCGCCGACCTGCACGTCATTCTGGCACACGCCGTCATCGGCGATGATGCCGGGCTCCATGCTCTCAGCCGCCGAATGGAAGATATGGCGCGCCAGGGGCGCTACCCGTCAGGCTCTTACCTGCCGACGCTTTCACGTGGCTTCGCGGCGTTCGAGCGCGGGGATTTTTTCTCGGCGATAGAAGTGCTTGCCCCGCTCGCCGCCGAAAACGAGCGCATTGGCGGCAGCCGCGCGCAGCACGACCTTATCGAATTCACACTGTTGAAAGCCTTCCTTGAGGCCGACCGGGCCGAAGAGGCGCGGCGCCTGCTCAGTGCGCGGCGGCCGGGTGCTTCCGGCGTTCCTGTCGCGGGGCCTGCGTCGGCGCATTGAGCGAGCACGCTCACTCCGCCATTGCCGGTCAAGCGACAAAGGAGATGCCGAAACTGCCCCTGATTCTCTCGTCTGACTCACACGTGTTCGAACCGCCCGATCTGTGGCAGACCCGCATCGATGCGGCGTTCCGGGATCAGCCTCATCTCGAACGCTGGCGCGCGGTTCGAGGCCCCCGAGACCATCTCCGCCCAGGGGCGCTTCGAAGACGTGCACCGCGGGGGGTACAACCTCGAGCAACACCTCGAGGACATGGCGCTCGATGGGGTGGCGGGTGAAGTCATCTATCCCTCGCAAGGGCTGTTCTACTTCAAGGTGGCGCAAACGCCGCTGATGTCCGCCACCTTTCGCGCGTACAACGACTGGCTCACCGAGTTCTGCCGCACCGATCCCGCGCGGCTCAAGGGCATCGCGATGATCAACCTGGACGACGTCCCGGACGGGATCAAGGAGCTGGAGCGCGCCGCCCGCCTGGGCCTGGCAGGTGCCATGATCACCGAGTATCCCCTCGAGCACCGGCGCTACGACCAATCCGAGTACGAGCCATTCTGGGTCGCCGCCGCACTCGACCTGCCGCTGAGCTCGCACACCGCGACGCGACGGCAGGGCAGGATCCGCGGGGCCGGCGACAAGACACTGCGCGACGCCAGCAGCCGCGCGACGAAGGCGGTCTATCCGGCGCTGTCGATGTGCGACATGATCTTCTCCGGCATCTTCGAGCGTCATCCCCGCCTCACACTGGCGATCGTGGAGTTCGAGCTGGCGTGGGCGCCCAACGTGGTCTCTTCCATGGACTACGCCTACCGCGAGCGCCATGGCGAGGCTCTCTACCGGTTCAGGGACGGCATGCTGCCGAACGACTTCTTTCGCCGCAACGTCGTCTTAAGCTTCCAGGAGGACGCCATCGGCATTCGCCTGCGAGACGCAATCGGCGTCGACAACACGATGTGGGGCTCGGACTATCCACACAGCGAGTCGACGTTTCCGCAATCGCGCAAGATCCTGACGGAGATCCTGGCCGGGGTGTCGGACGACGAACAGGCCAAGCCTGCCCCGGACCGCGATCCGGGGATCGCCGGCGGCAACACCGCCCGCGTGTACAATTTTGACGTGGCGAGGCTGACCGTCCCTGCTTGGAGAGCCAACCTCTCTGCGATCGACGAGCTCGGCCTGCGCGCGCTGTTCACAGAAACCGCGCGCTTCCGGTCCTGGCTGATGTGTTAGCTTTCATCGGTCACCCCACGAGAAAGGGTCACACCGTCGCTTCACTCCGCGTGAATTCAGCGGCGTGCAATTTCACGAAGTCGGCCATGCTCGTCGGCGTCTCGCCGGTGAGCTTGAGGTAGTCCTCGCTCATCCGGTCATAGCGCCCCTGCTTGTGGAGTTCGGTCATCACCGTGAGGTGGTGGACGACATGCTCCGGCAGGCCCGCCGCCCGAAGCTTTTCGCTCCACTCGGAAGTCGGCGCGTCGCGATAGCGGATCGTCCGGCCGAGCGCCTCGGAGAGGACGCGTGCATAGTGGTCCAGGTCGGCCGATTCAGGCCCGGTCAGATTGTAGATGTGACCGATGTGCGGCGCCGGGTCGTCGAGGATCGCCGCGACGGCGCGCGCGACGTCGACCGACGAGACGGGCGAGGTCTTGCTGGCGCCCATC
>DATEQL010000746.1:0-2057 GCA_035272665.1 Allostellaceae bacterium | reverse complement strand
CGGACCTCAGCGCTTTCAGGAACGGACCCATTTCCGCTTGGCGTGGCGGACCCCTCAAGTGCGCAGGTGTTTGTGTTTGATCGCCGCCGCGGCCGCGCTCATTTCCGGCCTTATGTAGCACCCGCCATCGCGCTTGACGTGCGCTCTCGCCTCGGCCATGTTCCTTATATGTTCACGGTTCGGGGCGGCTTCCATGGCTCAGCACTTCCTTTTGTCCGCCGCGGCCCGCTCGCTCAGTCCGGCCAAGGTGATGCGGATGTCCGACCGAGGCGCGGAAAACGTGTTCCTGCGCCTGCGCTGGCCCGAGACGGACGGCAAGCCGGTCTGCCCGAACTGCGGCTGCCAGGTTTGCTATGATTGCCGCCGCTCGGCCGGTCAGGCCCGTTGGCGCTGCAAGGCATGTGGCGCCGATTTCTCGGTGACATCGGGCACCCTGTTCGCCTGGCACAAGCTGCCGCTCAGGACCTACCTGATGGCGATCGCGGTGTTCTGCAACGAGGTGAAGGGCAAGAGCATGCTGGCTTTCGCCCGCGACATCGATGTGCAATACAAAACCGCCTTCGTTCTGGCGCACAAACTGCGCGAGGCGATAGCGTCCAGCACGAAAGCGATGGGCATCGGCGGCGAGGGACGCACGGCCGAGATCGACGGCGCCTATTTCGGCGGCCATATCCGACCGGAGAATCTGGCGATCGACCGGATCGACCGGCGGCTCGCCGAGAACCGGTCGGGCAAGCGTCACGTGGTCGTGGCGATGCGCGAGCGCGGCGGCCGCACGCTGGCGCAGGTTTTCCCGGCCGAGGCGGATGCCGTAGCGGCGATCCGCCAGCGGGTCGCCA
Source organism: Allostellaceae bacterium (assembly GCA_035272665.1). Taxonomy (GTDB): domain Bacteria; phylum Pseudomonadota; class Alphaproteobacteria; order ATCC43930; family CGMCC-115725; genus AP-15. Next base: position 1,218 of record DATEQL010000746.1, on the reverse strand, counting down.
AGGGCACCACGGTTCATGCCGATGAGAGCGCGGCGTGGAATCCGCTGCACGCCAGCTTCGCCATGCAGCGGATCAACCACCAGGACGGCTTCAGCATCGACGGCGCCTGCACCAACAACGCGGAATCCTATTTCTCCCGCTTGCGCCGCGGCGAACTCGGACATCACCACCACATCGCCGGACCCTATCTCGTCCGCTACGCTCGCGAGGCGGCTTGGCGCGAGGACTTCCGCCGCGTCAGCAACGGCGAGCAGGTGTATAGCATCGTCGGGCTGGCGATGCGGTGCAGGCCGTCGGTCGATTTCTGCGGCTACTGGCAACGTGCGCATGCCGCTTAGGCCAGCCGCCAACTGACGACCCCCGCGGCCTCGACCCGCGCGATCGTCTCCCTGGCCCGGTTGAGCGAACCGAGGATCGTCTTCTGAACCAACTCCCGTTGGCGGTCATCGGCCATCGGCATGGCCTTGACGCGCATGATCCGCTCGGCGAGCTCACGCGTCGTCATCGGCTGGACCGCATCGCGCAGCTCGTCGTAGATCAGCCGAAGGCACTCACCGGGACGGAACCATGCACTGCGTGTCCGCTGCTGCCTGGCTCGGATCCGGTTCGGCCGGACGTCCGGATCGAACAGCCGCATCGTCGCATCGAGATGCGCCAGATTGGCTTGCTGCTGCCCAAGCTGTCGCTCAAGTTGGCTCACTATTCCAGCCAGTTCCGCTCGCTTGTTGCTTAATGCACTGATGACATGCGGTTCGCCCATTACCACCCGCCCCTGAAATACTACAGAACGGTATAGTAGATGACATGCTCTCTGCCGCAAATATACTGGTGGTGGCGGTTGCTACATAAGACCGTAAATTCAAGCGGTTGCTGCTGCGCTTTGAGTTCAAACAGCAGCGGCACTACGGTATGAAACTAATGGCGTACACATTGATCAATCTGAGGCATTTCTGCGGTGCCTGAAACTCGCAACCAGCTATATCTATCTCGTCCCAAACTACGCAGGCTGCACATGATCGATGTCGAGCCAGTAAATCGACCACTATACCTGGGCCACTCTCATGGAATGCGCGACTTTGTCCCTTGAGAGGGATAGCGCTATTCAGACCGGCAAGAGAATATACCAACGCGACCCGACCTGAAATCAGAGCCGCCAGTTCGCGGGCCAGCCAAGTCTTTCCGCTTCCTGGCAGACCCACCAAAAGTAGGGGCCGGAGA
>DATEQL010000745.1:0-5226 GCA_035272665.1 Allostellaceae bacterium | reverse complement strand
CTCCGTCGCCGCCGCGGGGCGCAGCGCCGAACTGGCCTTCACCGTCGAAGAGGACTTCCAGAGCCGCGGGATCGGCAGCCTGCTGATGCGTCATATCATCGCCATCGCCCGGGTGAAGGGCCTGGATCGGCTAGAGGCCGACGTGCTTTCCCGCAATCGTCCCATGCTGAACGTCTTCCGGCGCTCCGGCCTTCCCATGGCGGTGCAGCATGAGGGCGATGTGATCCATGTGATCCTTTCATTGCGGGCGGCGGGCTGAGCGTTCGTCCGCATGTCGCCAATCGCGCCGAATCGGCTAGGGACGCCGTCGGGGCCGCTTGCAGCTCCCTTGATGAGGCAGTCATGGTCCGCATCAAAGCCTGTCGCCTGACCCGCAACCCGCAGGGTCTCAAGAACCGCCCGGTCCTCACGGCGCGTGATGTGAGCTCTCTGCGGGAACCGCATGGTCCTCTCGCGGTCCCGTAAATGACCGAAAACGGGTAAACTTCGCTTCGTGCCGGCCCCATGACGAAGGTCTGGAGTCGGCCCGTTTGAGCGATCACGCCGAGGGTCGACCCGGTGCGTCGATGCCCCCATTCCGGACGTAGCGCGGGTTGGTCGAGTTCTAGAGCGCCATACAATAGGCGGTCTTCCGCGATTACCGTGTTGACGGCCCATAAGGAACACGTCAGGAAATTGGGCGTCGATAGGGCCATCTCGACAATGAGCGGGCGGTAAGAGCCGCCCGCATTTAGACCTGACATGCAGGCGGGAGAGCTCCGTGAAGTTCAGTTTTTCGAGCGAGCAGGAAGAGTTCCGCTCCAACCTGCGCCGCTTGCTAGCAGACCGTTCGCCGACGAAGGAAGTGCGGCGATTGATGGAAACCGATCAAGGCTACGAACGCAACGGCTGGCGCGCGATCAACACCGCGCTCGGCCTGACAGCGATCCGCATTCCCGAAGCCTATGGCGGCTACGGGCTTAGCTTTGGCGATCAATGCATTGTGCTGGAGGAGATGGGGCGCGCCCTGCTCTGCGCACCGTATTTTGCGACGGCGGTGTTGGCCGCCGGCGCCGTCATGAATGCCGGCACCGAGGCGGAAAAGCAGGCGTTGCTGCCGGGCATCGCTGCCGGCGAGACGACCGCGACCTTTGCCTGGGTCGAGAACAACGGGCGCTGGGACGCCGAGGGCACGGCGCTGACCGCGACCGCCGAAAGCGGTGAAATCGTGCTGAACGGGCATAAGAGTTATGTCGTCGACGGCCACACCGCCGATTTAATCGTCGTTCTCGCCCGCGCGCCGCAGGGCCTGTCATTGTTCACCGTGGACGGCAATGCCCCCGGGCTGACCCGCCGCGCCCTCAAATCGATGGACCCGACGCGCAAATTCGCCCGCCTCGAGTTAAACCGCGTGGCGGCCCGCCCGCTCGGTACGGCCGGCGGAGCGGCGGCCCCGTTCGCCCGCACGATGGTCGAGGCCGCGGTCTGTCTGGCCAATGAAATGGTCGGTGGGGCCGACAGGCTGCGGGAGGATGCGCTGGCCTATGCGATGATGCGCATGCAGTTCGGTAAGCCGATCGCTTCGTTCCAGTCGATGAAGCACAAGCAGGCCGATATGCTGCTGGAGGTGGAACTGGCCAAGTCCGCCGCCTATTACGCCGCGGCCTCATTGGATGACGGGGATGATGACGCGGTGGCCAATGCGTATCTCGCCAAGGCTTGTGCCAGCGATGCGTATATGCAAACCGCCATCCACGCGGTGCAGATTCATGGCGGCATCGGCTTCACCTGGGACAATGACACGCATCTCTGGTTCAAGCGCGCAAAAAGCTCCGAGGTGTTGCTGGGCGATCCCAACTATCACCGCGAACTGATGCTGCAGAACTGGCCGGCCTGAGGGGCGAGCAACATGACCGAGATCAGCGAAGATACCGTCCGCGCCGAGGTCCGTGCCTGGCTGAAAGCGAATTGGAGTCCGGACTATGGGCTGGTGGAATGGCGTCTCAAACTGGCCGAGTCCGGGTGGGGCGTCCCGCATTGGCCGTCGCGCTGGTACGGCCGCGAGCTTCCCGTCGGTCTGGTGCCGGTCATCGAGGAGGAATTCAAGCGCATCGGCGCCATCGGCGTCGCTAAAGTGGGGATCCGCACCCTTGCTGCTGCGACGATCCTTGAGCATGGCACCGACTGGCAGAAGGAGAAGTTCCTTCTCCGCATTTTGACTGGTGAGGATATCTGGTGCCAGTTGTTCAGCGAACCGGGCAGCGGATCCGACGTCGCCGGTGCGGTAACGCGGGCCGAGTTCCGCGGCAATCAATGGGTTGTCAACGGGCAGAAGGTCTGGACCACCAGCGCTCACAAGGCGCATTGGGGATTGTTGCTGGCGCGCACCGATTGGGACCAGCCGAAGCACCGGGGCCTGTCGTATTTCATCATCGATATGAAGCAGCCGGGCGTGACGGTGCAGCCATTGCGGCAGATGAACGGCTATGCCTCGTTCAACCAGGTGTTCTTTACGGACGCCAAGGTCGAACCCGAGTTCCTCGTCTCCGACGTCGGCAACGGCTGGGCGGTGACGACGACGACGCTGATGCACGAACGCCGCGGCGCCGACGCGCTGCGCAGCTGGGCAATCCCCTCCGACAAGCCGGGCCGCATCTATGAGGAGGAGTGCGAGGAAATCCGCACGACGATGGAGCCCTACAAGTGGTATCCGCAGCGTGCGGGCCGCGTCGATCTGATCCTGGAGCGGGCGTGGGCGACCGGGAAGATCAACGATCCGGTGCTGCGGCAGGAGATCGCCAAGGTGCTGGCGATGTCGAAGGCCGCGGAATGGACCGCTCGCCGTGCCCGCACGGCGCAGGAGCAGGGCCGGCCGCAGGGCCCCGAGGGCTCCCTCGGCAAGCTGGCGTCCAGCATCATCGCCCGCGCGGCGGCTCGCGTGCATACATCGTTGCTGGGGCCGGATGCGCTGCTGACCGGCGACGAGGGCCCAATGAGTGGGTTGCTGGCGGAGATCCTGGTGTCGGTGCCGGCCAGCTCGATCGCCGGCGGTACGGACGAGATCCAGCGCAACATCATCAGCGAACGCGTGCTGAAGATGCCGCGCGAGCGGACCGGAGACACGGACAAGCCGTTCAAGGATGTTCCGCGAAATACTGTGGCCTAGGGTGGGAGCCGGCCCCGGCCGGAAATCGGGGCCGCACGTCTCGAGCAAGAACGACTCCACTGCTTCAATCAGGTCCCTCGAACGCCCGCTTACGGCGCATTGCTGCCTGTGCTCCAGGCGTCGCGAAGCGGCAAGTGTTGTGCAGGGTTTCGGACACCGGCCGGTTGATGATCTATCCGCCAGTGCTGATGGCCGGTGTCCGAAAGCCTTCAGGGAAGGAACCCGCGGGGGGCGGGGTTGGCGGTCTGCTATCCTATGGGGATTTGCCGGGGCAGCGTCTTGGGTAGGGGCTGCATTGGCCGTCGTAATGGGCGACGGACCGACGATCGGAGTCGGGATTTTGTCGCCGCGCCGGCCGTTGACGGGGTGTTTTTGGCATGATCGAGGGTGTCGCACGCGCCCGGGGAGGCCCCGGTCAATAGTGCTGCGATGCCGGAGGCGAGGTTTCCCGGGAGGTGGGTGGTGCGATGAGGCGGTGACGGGGGTCATGGCATCGCGGTCCTGACCCCGGTATCGGGCGACGGCGGGGCGCGGGGTGCAGCGGCGCGCTCGAAGGTCCCGACGATAATCATGCGGCCACCGCAACAAGGGCATGGCGGGCGATGGTCTGCTGCGGCGCCGGCGGCTGGGTCCGCCTCGTCGCGCTCCACCGGCGGATCGGTCACCGGCACGGGCATGGCGATCAGTTCTCTGGCACGCGCGATATTCTTCTTGCAGGTGGCGCTGGCGAGCAGCCCGTAGTGACGGATGCGGTGGAACCCCTTTGGCAGGACGTGGAGCAGGAAGCGCCTGATGAACTCGTCGGGGGCGAGCGTCATGGTGCGCAACCGCGCCCGGCCGTCGCGGCGGTAGTCCTTGTAGCGGAAGGTCACGCCGCGTTCGTCGAGGCCGAGCAGGCGGCTATTGGAGATGGCGACACGGTGAGTGTATCGGGCGAGATAGGCGAGCACCGCCTCGGGGTCGGCGCAGGGCGGTGGCTTGGCGTAGAGGAACCATTTCTTCCTGCTGAGCGGGGCCAGATGTGCGGCAAAGGCCTCTCGGCGACGCGGGCCTTTGAGCTGGTCAAAGAACACCAGCCGGCCCACCGCGTGGGCGTCGACGAGACCGGCCAGGAAGAGCCGCCGGAACAGGCGGGAGAGCACCCGGACCGGTAAGAAGAAGCCGGGTCGGCAGGGCACCCAGCGCGTGCCGTCGAGCGATATCCCGCCGGCCGGCACGATCATGTGGAGATGGGGGTGATGGGTCAACGCCGAGCCCCAGCTGTGGAGCACGGCGGTGAAGCCGAGGTGGGCGCCCAGGTGCCTGGGATCGGCGGCGATGGTGAGCAGCGTCTCGGCCGTCGCGCGGAACAGCAGATCGTCGACCACCGCTTTGTTCTGATAGGCGATCGGGGCGATCTCTGCCGGCAGGGTGAAGATCACGTGGAAGTAGTCGACCGGCAGCAGATCGGCCTGGCGCGCGGCGAGCCAATCCTTCGCCGCCGCGCCCTGGCACTTGGGGCAATAGCCTGCCCCTGCGAAGGCAGGGGGCGGTTGCGGCAGGAGTTGTATGAGATCCGGCTGTGGCCGCAATCCCGGCAGCGCTCGACATGACCACCCAGGGCGGCCGTACGGCAGTGCTCGATGGCCGACATCACCTGGAGTTGGCCCAGGCTCACATGCCCGGCATTGGCACAGCGCCAGGCGGCGCCATGCTGACGAAAGACGTCGGCGACCTCCAGCCTCGGGCGGCTCACCGCCGCCGGGCTAGGCTCCGGGTCTCGGCCTCCCCGCGGGCAGCGGCGCGAGCCGGTCGAGCGGGCTGGTCACGTTGCGGATCGTGGTGTTGGCGAGCGGTTGATCGGGGTGAACCCCCGATCAGCGGTCACCAAGGGGCCGAACCGTTGGTGGCGAAGCCAGCACCCGAAAGCCCGGCTGTGACCGAACAATTAATGGAGGAGGTGTGCGACCGAAAGAATCTCGAAAGAGCGTGGAAACGCGTTCGAAGGAACAAGGGCAGCCCTGGCGTGGATGGGATGACCATCGACGACGCCAAGGACTACCTGCGTGAGCACTGGCCAAGCATTCGGTCTCGATTGCTCG
>DATEQL010000744.1:0-15637 GCA_035272665.1 Allostellaceae bacterium | reverse complement strand
TACCATGATGGCTGCCGGACTGCCGCAACTCGTCGGCCAGGCGGGTCGCGCGAAATCCTATGCCGAACGGTTGTTCGAATTTGTGCCGATGGACCGCCTCGACCCGGAGGCGGCGGGGGCGGCGCTGCGCGTGCCTGCGGCAAAGTCGAATGTCACTTTTGACGACGCCGCGATATCGGAGATTCTCGCGCAAACGTTGGGCTATCCCTATTTTCTGCAGGAATGGGGGAAGCATAGCTGGAACCTGACTGACTGCTCGCCGATAAGGGGAAACGATGCCAGGCGAGCGACGGTCCAAGCTTTGGCCGAGCTCGATGCGAGCTTTTTCCGGGTGCGGTTCGATCGGCTGACGCCGAAGGAAAAGCGCTATTTGCGGCCATGGCCGAACTCGGCCGGGGACCTCATCGCTCGGGGAACATCGCCGACCGTCTGGGGAGGAGGGTCACGGCCGTCGCGCCGATCCGGAATGTGCTGATCGCCAAAGGGATGATCTATAGTCCGGCGAACGGGGACACTGCCTTCACGGTACCTCTGTTCGACGGATTTATGAAACGGACCATGCCGGACTGAAACTGAAGCGCCTTCCTCAAAGGCGCGGCGACTGACGTTAACTCAGCTCGTCGAGCAGCGTCTTGGCGTCTTTGAGATCGGCGGTTTCCAACCCCTCGGTGAACCAGCCGTAAACGGGTGCCAGTAGATCGCGCGCCTCGGCACGCCGTCCTTGTTCGCCCCATAGCCGAGCGAGACTCGTCGCGGCGCGCAGCTCCCAGGACTTTGCCCGTTGCCTGCGTGCAATCGCAATCGCATGATGGAAGCAGCCCTCGGCTTTCTGCTCGTCTGCCGGATCGAGGCACAACTGCAGTTCCCCTTCGAGCCGACGCAACTCGGCTTCGTAATAAACAATACCGGTCCGCGCGACCTGGTCGAGCGCCTCCGCTATCACGCGTAATCCCTCCCCGGGCTGGCCGGTATCGCGATAGACCTCTGCCAGCAGCCCGAGCCAGTGCGAGCATTCGAGGTTGGCTCCGGTCGCACGATAGGCAATGAGCCCTTCGCGCAACTGAACGAGGCCCTCTTCGGACTGCCCCTGCTTGAAGAGTCCCCAGCCGCGGAAGATGACTGCATGGGAACGGAAAAAGGGTATTATTTCCTCGGTGGTAAGAGCCAAGTCTGTCTCCGCCACCTCTCGGGCTTGTCCGACCTCGCCGCGCAGCTGATGCAGTGCCGCCAACCAGCTCAGCGCACCCGCTCGGCTGACAGGGTGTGACACCGTCTCTGCAATCACGACAGCCTGCTCAGCGCTTGTTAATGCCTGGTTGGGGTAGCCCAGATGCCACAGCACCCGCCCCAAGAAGAAGTGGCAGTTCGAAGCACAGTTAAACCCAAAACGGAAAGCTAAGGAGCGGCTCCATCCGGGCTGATAAAGAGCGATCCCTTTCTCCAAGTGTTCCTGTGCAGCGCCGAGCTCACCAAACCAGAACAAATTATTACCCACTGCATGGTGAGCGTACCCCAATGGCTCCGGATCGTGTAGGCGCTCCCCCACGACCAGCAGTTGCTCAGCAGCCTCCAGTCCGACCCCAATTTTCCCACGCACCGAATAAGTCATGCTCAGTCCAAACAGAGCCCGAAACAGTGAGGGGAGGTCTGCGCCGACCCTGCGGGACAGCTCCGATGCTCGTGCCCCGGCGCGTTCGCCCTCGGTAGATCCGAAGCGAGTCGCAAATAGCGGCGTCAGCAAAGCGACCTGGAATGCAAGTTCCTTCTCGTCGCGCTGCACGCCCTCAGGCAGGTCCTCGAGCATTTTGAGCCCTCGGGTCAGATGGGCGATGGCTTCGAGCTTTGCCGAGCCTTCGATCGCGCGTTCGCCAGCGCGGCGCCAGTTGTCGATGGCCTGTTGCGCCAGGGCTGCCTCGGTGCAGTGATGAGCGAGCAGTTCGGGCTGCGCTGCGACAATCTCGGGAAATTCCCGCTCAAGTGCCTCAGCAATGGTCGCCTGCAGCTGCTGGCGGCGGGCTCGCAACAAAGTCGCATAGGCAGCGTCTTGCACCAGCGCATGCTTGAACAGGTACGACGAGTGCGGCGGCACGCCGCGGCAGAACAGCAGCCCGGCATTGTTCAGGCGGTCGAGCGCTGCTTCCAGCTCCGGTTCCGGCCGCTGTGCCACCGCCTGGATCAGCTCGTAAGAGAACTCGCGGCCCAATACCGCGCCGATCTGCGCCACTTCCTTGGCCGCCACGCCAAGCCGATCGAGGCGCGAAATCAGCGAGGCGTGCAGTGTCGCAGGGATCGCCAGATTTGGCAGCGGATTTGCCGCCAATACCGCGGCGACGCGGTGGTCGCGATCGGCGCTTTCGAGCACCGCCTTTGTCAGCTCTTCGACGAACAATGGCACGCCGTCGGCGCGTTCGACAATCTCGCCGACGATCTCGTGGGAGAGACCGGCATTGCCGGCCAGGCCCTCGACCAGAGCTACGCCGTCGCGTTCCGCAAGGCGGTTCAGCGCCAACATCGACACATGCGCTTGCCCGCTCCAGCCGTGCTGGAATTCGGGGCGGAAGGTGACGACGAGCAGGACGGGAAGCCCAGAGACCCGAACAAACATTAGATCGAGCAACTCGCGCGAGCTCGGGTCGACCCAATGCGCGTCTTCAAACACCATCAGTGCCGGCCGGCCGTGTGCGCGGGATTCGAGCTGACGAAGAAGTGCTTCGAACAGCTTTTGTCGCTTGCGCTGAGGGCCCAAATTGAGATCAGCGGCAGAATTTGGCAGTGACAACAGCTCGGCCAGCAACTCGATTTCATGATCCCCGCGCGCACCGGGTGCCAGCAATCTCTGCAGTTTCTCGAGCTTCCTTTCGACCGTGTCGTCGCGCGCGAACTCGGCGGCGCGTTCGAGCTGGACGGTGAATGGGTGGAGCGCACTATCGTGATGGTGTGGAGAGCAGAAATAGCGCAGCCGCATGTGCGGTTCGCTAGCGATCGCCTGCGACAGTGCCGCGGTTAGGCGGGATTTCCCGATCCCGGGCTCCCCCGAAAGCAGCACCACGCGCCCTTCGCCGTCTTTTGCCTGCTGCCAACGGCGCACTAACAACTCGAGCTCTTCATCGCGCCCGACGAGAGGTGTGGCCTCTGAGCGCAGCGCCTCGAAGCGGCTTAAGACGCCGCTTTCGTCGACCACACGCCAAGCGTGTTGCGGCTCGGCAAAACCGGCGAGCGGCTGCGGCCCGAGATCCTCGAGCTCGAACAGTCCGCCGATCTGCCGGCGTGTGCTCTCGGCAATAACCAGCGTGCCCGCACGAGCCAAGGCCTGCAGCCGGGCGGCGAGATTTGGCGTCTCGCCGACGACCCCGCGTTCCTGCGCGGCTCCCGCACCGATCAAATCGCCGACCACGACGAGGCCGCGGGCGATGCCGAGCCGCACATTCAACGGTTCCGGCGTCGCCAACCCGCCGACCGCCTCGAGAACGGCGAGCCCGGCCCGGACCGCTCTCTCGGCATCGTCCTCATGCGCCTCGGGATAGCCGAAATAGACCAGCACCCCATCGCCCATATATTTGGCGACAAACCCGGCGAAACGGCTGACCGTGTCGGCGACGCAGCGGTGATAGGAGCCAATCACCTCGCGCAAATCTTCGGGGTCGAAGCGCACCGACAACGCCGTCGAGCCGACCAGATCGCAAAACATCACCGTCAGCTGGCGACGCTCGGCCTCGCTGAAGGTCGCGAGGGCAGGGGAACCTCGGCGGCGGCTCGCGGCGTGTCGCTGCGAAGGACGGTGATTGCTGCCAACAGCTTACGGCGATGCCCGATCGATGTGACGCCGAGACCGACCAGATCATCGGCCATCAGCTCAGGCAGCACTCCGGCGTCGATGTCGTTGGCGGCGAAGGCCGGCGCATATTGCTCGAGCCCGAGCCCGCGCAGCCATTCGGCTACATCCATTGTAGTTGCCCAGAAAGGGATGCCGCGGACACTCATTACAACCCCGGAACGGTGTCCTGTCCAGACCGGCCGCGGCTTCGCACGCCCCGGGCCTTCTTCGGGGCTTGCGACGTTGCGGTCTATTTTATATGTCTACCCATATAATAACATCCATATCGAAGGGAAGCATGAAGACGAACGTGGAGATTTCCGATTCGCTGTTGCGCGAGGCGCGCCTACTGGCGGCGCGGGAAGGGGTTACGCTGCGAACCCTGGTCGAACGTGGGCTGCATCGTGTTATTGTCGAAACCGAGCACAGGTCGCCGTTCAAGCTACGCCGAGCAAGCTTCAAGGGGAACGGTCGGCAGACGGAGCTTGACGGAGCGTCGTGGGACACGCTGCGCGATCTGGCCTACAAAGATCGTGGCGCATGATCGCGGCGATACGAACGTCCTCGTCTACGCCCATCGTGAGGATTCCCCATTTCACGAAACCGCTTTCCGGCGCGTAGCCGAACTCGCCTAGGGGTCGGCGGTCTGGGCCATTCCCTGGCCATGCATCCACGAATTCCTCGCGATCGTGACGCATCCGCGCATCTATGCGCCGCCGACACCGCTCGACCGCGCCCTCGATCAGGTAGATGCCTGGCTCGAATCGCCGGCGTTAGCGATTTTGGCTGAGTCGGCGGCGCATTGGCTAACATTGCCGGGCCTCGTTGCCGAAGGGCGCGTCGCCGGGCCCCGGATCCATGACGCGCGCGTCGCAGCGCGGTGCCGCCGACACGGCGTGCGTGAGCTATGGTCGGCGGACCGAGACTTCAGCCGGTTCGCCGGGCTCCGGGTTGCGAACCCGACGCTCGGCAGTCGTTAGCGACGGCGGGGGACAGCGCGAGTGCGCTCGGGTCGGAGCACTGGAGTCCGAGGTCAACCGTTTAGAAGAGCGATTAGCCATCAAAGCGTGCCGGCGAGACAGCGATGCAATCAACCTCTTTGATCGTCAATGGCAACACCGTCAGCGTCACTGCGGACGGAGACACGCCCCTGCTCGACATCCTGCGCAATTATCTCGGCCTCTTCGGAACCAAATTCGGCTGCGGCCAGGAGCAATGCGGCTGCTGTATGGTGCTGATCGACGGCCGGCCGGAGAAATCCTGCGGAAAGCCCCTTTCGACGGTCGCCGGCAAGGCGATCACCACGGTCGAGGGGCTCGGCACGCCGGACCGGCCACACCCGTTGCAGCAGGCCTTTCTTGACGAGCAGGCCGGTCAATGCGGTTATTGCCTCTCCGGTATTCTGATCTCGGCCAAGGCCCTACTCAACCATAACCCCTCGCCGTCGCGCGTGGAGATCGCCGAGGCGCTCGACGACAACATCTGCCGCTGCGGCAGCCATATCCGCATTCTGCGCGCCGTCGAACGCGCCGCCGCCCGATTGCGCGAAGGAGGCACCCGATGAACGCCCCGACATTGCCGGCATTGCTGGCCAGCAATCCTCGCCTAGATCAGTGGGTCGGGTTCTCGGCACCCGGACGCGTGACGGTCTCGACCGGCCGTGTCGAGATTGGCCAGGGGGTATTGACTGCAATGCTGCAGATCGCCGCCGAAGAGCTGGAGGTCGCGCCGGAGCGCATTCTGCTGCAGGCCGGCGACACCGATCTCACCCCGAACGAAGGGTATACCGCGGGTAGCCAGTCTATCCAATTCGGCGGCGTCGCCTTGCGCATGGCCTGCGCCGAGGTGCGCGCCCTGTTCCTCGACCATGCCGCGACTTCCCATGGCTATTCGCGCGCCGATTTAGCGGTGCGCGACGGCACCATCACCCACCGCGGCGAGCCGACCGGGCATGACTACTGGTCGCTCGCCGCGGCCGTCGATCTGCGGCGCGATGCTACCGGCCGGTCCCCAACCAAGACCGTCAGCGACTACAGCGTCGTCGGGCGGAACGCGCCGCGCGTCGATCTCGCCGCGAAGGTGTTCGGCGGACCGGCTTTTATCCACGACATGGTTCTCGACGGCATGGTGCACGCGCGCGTCCTGCGCCAACCACGCCGCGGTGCGACGATTGCCAAGATCGACGAGGCCGGGCTGCAGCGCGCCGCGAAGGGGCCGATCGAGATCGTCCGGCATGGTAACTTCCTTGCCATTCTCGGCACAGACGAGACGGTCGTCGAGGCCGTCGCCGCCGGCGCGCCCGGTCATGTCGCGTGGGACGGTGTAGACCCGATCAACCCGTATCAAGAAGAAGCGCGTTGGCTCCTTCAACAACCCTCGATCGATCGCATGATCGGCGCGCCTCCACCCTCCGGGCCGATACCGGCAACATCCCGGCACGAGGCGACTTATACGAGGATGCACATCGCGCACGCCTCGGTGGCACCCTCTTGCGGGCTCGCGCAATACCGTGACGGGCGGCTCACGGTATGGACGCATTCGCAGGGCGTCTACCCGCTGCGGGAGGCGTTGGCTCGGACGTTGAAGCTCGATCCCGTGGCGATCTCGGTCAAGCACGTTCAGGGGCCGGGCTGCTACGGACACAACGGGGCCGACGACGCCGCAACCGATGCGGCGGTTATCGCATTTCACCGGCCGGGGCAGCCGGTTCGGGTGCGGTGGCGGCGTGAGGAGGAATTCGCCTTCGAGCCGGTCAGCCCCGCGATGGTGGTGACGACCCAGACAGTCCTCGACGGGTCCGGACAGCCCGCCGACTGGACCACCGAGATCTGGAGCGGCCGGCACACGAGCCGGCCGGGGGGCGGCGGCAATCTGCTCGCCGCCGAAGCACTACCGGATCCGCCACCGCATCCGCCCGCCGTCGAAGGGGGCTACCCACCCGGGGCCGGCACCCGCAATGGCGAGCCGCTCTACGATTTCCCGGCAAAGCGCATTGTCCATCACCTGATCGCCGAGACCCCAGTGCGCACCTCATCGTTGCGCGGGCTCGGTGCCACTCTCAACGTCTTCGCGATCGAGTCGTCGATGGACGAGTTGGCCGAGCGGGCGGGTCAGGACCCAGTCGCCTACCGGCTCTCGGTATTGGCTGACGTGCGGGCGCGGGCGGTCGTCGAGCATGTCGCGCGGATCAGCTGCTGGCAGCCGGGTTTGCCGTCGGGCACGGGCCGCGGCCGCGGCGTCGCGCTTGCCCGCTACAAGAATATGGCCGCCTATGCCGCAGTCGTCGCCGAGGTCGCGGTCGACGAGAGCGTCCGTCTTGTCCGAGTGTGGTGCGCGGCGGATGCGGGCCTCGTCATAAACCCGGACGGCGCGATCAATCAGCTCGAAGGCGGCATCATCCATGGCGCGAGCTGGGCGCTCAAGGAAGGGGTGCGCCTCGACACATGCGGCATCAGCTCGCGCGACTGGGAGAGCTACCCCGTGTTGCGCTTCAGTGAGGTGCCGGAGGTGATTGTCGAGCTGGTCGACCCTATGGCGGATCGTCCTTGTCTCGGGGTCGGCGAGGCGAGCGGCGGGCCGACGGTCGCCGCGATCGGCAACGCCGTAGCCCATGCTCTGGGCGCACGCTTGTGCGATCTGCCCCTGACGCGCGAGCGGGTGATGGCGGCGCTTCTGAAGGCGTGATGCAAAACGAATCGCTCTCGCTATCCGGCAAGTGCCGCTTCCTCTCCTGACGATCTTCGCAACGTCGGCGCTATGAGAATCGCCTCCCTGGTACCAGATTATTGCTTCAGGTAGCTAAGCTCGGAAATAGGAACGTCGGGCTTCTACTGCTACGGCCTCCGTTGCGCTGATATACCCTCCCGCGCTGCTCTAAGCCGGCAGCGGTCCGTGGCCGGTATCCTGCACGCCGACGACGGTTCGATCCTATGGACGCCATCTCGGCGGACCGGAGCGGCCGGGCTGGCGCTTGCACGCGCGACTCGAACGCTTGTCGAGGGTGATCTGGGACGGCTCCGGAGAAGATCCCTACTCGCATTCCTCGCCGACGCCGTACGGTAACGGCCGATTCGATATCGATGATCAGCGACGGGGCCGCAACCGGCAAACCCGTGCACATCCTCGAACTCGATGGCAGCAACACCAAATTCGCCCACTTTCATGAGGCGATGCCAGCAGCCGGCATCCCCTCCCTTCTGCGGGCGCATCGAATCCTGGTCCGACCCGATCCATGACGACGCGCGCGCTGGCGCCGCGTTGCGGACATTGGTTTTGCTCGGGTCGAGCGGCGAAAGCGGCCGTAACAGCATTCGCGATCTCTGTCTGTGGGCCGGGCCGCGATGAACTCGGGCGGTTGCTTGCCCCGACCACGAAAGATATAGTATCGCGCCGAACGCAGCCCGCTTCTTCTGGGATCGGCCTGGCACCATGACCCTGCGCATCGAGACTTTCGACAATGTTCGCGGGGGAAACACCCTCTACAAAGCGCTAACCCATCCGCGGGCCGCACAACGCGGCCGTGCGCTGGTCAACACCCTAATGGGCCATGCACCCATTGCCATCTTCGATCCAAACGGCGCCGCCGAAGCCTTCAACGAAGTCTTCGGCCTCGGCGGGGTCGAGGTCTTCGGCACCTATGTCCAACAAGTGGCTCGAATCGGCGACAAGCTTCTCGGTCACCCAGCGGCACTCGCGACCGACCTCTCTCGCTCGGGCGCGCGCTCGGTGTTCGTCGCGGCATTCGATGCCGAGCGCATCATCGCGCAGCTCCAGCCTTTTTGGCCCGCCGGCGCACGGGCTTTCAGCCTCGACGCAATGCGGATCCCGGCCGATCGCCTAACTAACCCTCACGTCTATCTCGACCCGCTGAACTTCGCCACCAATTTTGCTTTTTTCCGTGACGCGGACGGATTGCATACGCGGCTCACAACCGCGAATTACTGGTCGAGCTACGGCGCAGCAACGGTTACCTGCTGGATAACGCTGTTTGCCGGTGATGGTGAGATCCTCGCCGAGTGGTGCGAAAGCTTTGGACCGGCCGCGAGCGCGATCATTCTCGATAGTCGCGAAATCCGGGCCCGCTTCCGTCTCGCCGAATTCTGCGGTCAGCTGTTTCTCCACATCGTCGGCGCGGCCGGCCACGACATTGTCAAATACGCCCTCGACACCTTCGGCGATGCCAGCCCCGATATTGCCCGCGGCGATAGTGTTTTTTCGGATTACTCTCTCTCTTGCACGCATGACGCGAACTCTTGGCCCGCAGATCGCTACGCCGGCCTCCCTGCGCCGGGCCCCGGCGAGCGGGTCGTGCTCTGGATCCAGAACAGCCATCCCATCGCAGTTCCGCCATCTGAAATTGGTGTTAACCCGATGGGCGAGGAGCGGGTGGCGCCAATCGACGAGCCGATCCCCCCGTTTGCGACCCGCGCGGTCGACATTAGCAAACTCCTGCCCGACCTAGCCTGGCCGAGGCAAGCCGAACTTCGCGCAGGTAAGCACGTGGTGCGGCCGCGCTACGAGATTTTCGAGCACGGCCGCCACCGTATCGCACATGTCAATGTCGAACGTGCTGACCTGATGCCGGACCTCGATCTCCCGAGGGTCACGAGCATCCTCGGGAAAGGTTATCTTTTGCCTGCCCCGATCATGCCGCTCGGCGAATGGCAGACCTTTGTGCTGCCGACGCCGATGGCCGTCCGTCAAGCTGAGCTGCCGATCGCCGCGCTGGTCTACGACCCAGAGGGAAACGAGATCCTGCGCCATCCTTTCGGGCGAATGCCGCGGGCACACCAAACGGCGCTCGACCTTGATGAGGTCGCCGGAATCGATGCGCTGCACGACGGCTATGGCCATATCGAGCTGGTCTACGATTTCTCCACAGGGGGCGAGGCCGATGGATGGCTCCACGCCCTGTTCCGCTATCGCCATCGGCGCAGCGGTCATGCTGCCGAAACCAGCTTTGGGGCGCATGTCTTCAACACGATTTTGACCTATCGCAACGAGCCGCAATCTTACAGCGGGCGTCCCCCGGGATTGTCCACCCGCCTATTCCTGAGGCTCGGCGAGGCAGGGTACGACACGTTGTGCCAGCTGATCTATCCGGCATCGCGCCCGTGGCGGCCGGTCAGCGCGACCGAGATCACTCTCCACGACGGCGCCGGGCGCGAGGTCGCTCGGACGAGTTTAGCGATTCCTTGTTCGGGTTCGCGTCTCTTCTACTATTACGACGCTTTTGATGCGGCGACCCGCGCCCGCGCGGGAACAGGCGCCCATCTGACGATCCGCGACACGACCTGCCGCCTCTTCGGCTATCACGGGCTCGTCGGTCGCGAGGGCTCCTTTAGCCTCGATCATCTGTTCGGCTTCTGACCCGGCTCCCTTTTCGCGGTGCAGCAGAAGGATGATATACTTATTTATCAATCAACCGGGGTCCGGGATGTCCGAGCGTCTTCACAGCAAGGTCCTGATTATCGGCGCGGGACCGGCCGGCTATACTGCAGCGATCTATGCGGCACGCGCCAATTTGCAGCCCATCCTCGTCTCGGGGCTGCAACCGGGCGGCCAGATGACCATCACCACTGACGTCGAGAACTATCCCGGTTTTGCCGAGATCATCCAGGGCCCGTGGCTGATGGAACAGATGAGGAAGCAGGCCGAACATGTCGGCACCAGGGTCATCCTCGACCTGATTGTCGCGATCGATCTCGCGCGTCGGCCTTTCGTCGCCACCGGCGATTCGGGGGATCTCTATATCGGCGATACCGTGATCATCGCCACAGGCGCCCAGGCTCGCTGGCTCGGCCTGCCGAGTGAGGAGCTCTTCCGCGGCTTCGGCGTTTCGGCTTGCGCCACCTGCGACGGATTTTTCTTCCGCGGCAAGAATGTCGTGGTGGTCGGGGGCGGCAATACCGCGGTCGAGGAAGCGATCTATCTGACCAACCACGCGCGACAGGTAACCCTCATTCACCGCCGCAATGCGCTGCGGGCGGAGAAGATCCTGCAAGACCGGCTGTTCCGCAACCCCAAGATCGACATTGTCTGGGACAGCGTCGTCGACGAGATCCTCGGTGTGCCTGAACCGCCTGCCGTCACCGGGCTCCGCCTGAGAAATCTGCGCACCGGTGCCCTCAGCGAGCACGCCTGTGATGGGGTCTTCATCGCGATCGGGCACACTCCGGTGACCGGGTTCGTCGCCGGGCAGCTCCCGCTCGATCCGGAGGGCTATGTCGTAGCCCGCCCCGACTCGACCGAAACGGCGATCCCCGGGGTCTTCGCCGCTGGCGACGTCAGAGACAAGGTCTTTCGCCAAGCGGTTACCGCGGCCGGGATGGGGTGCATGGCGGCGCTCGAGGCGGAGAAGTTTCTTGCCGCGCGGGAGGAAGCCGTGAGCGTGCGCGCGGCCGAATAACAGGAGAGCGCCGAGATCTGTCGAGGCGCTCCGGGGGAAACAGGGATGGATTGGGACAAATTAAGGGTTTTCCACGCCGTGGCTGAGGCGGGCAGCTTTACCCATGCCGGCGAATCGCTGAACCTGAGCCAATCCGCCGTCAGCCGACAGATCAGCGCCCTCGAGGAAAGCCTTAGCGTCCCGCTGTTCCATCGCCATGCCCGCGGCCTGATCCTGACCGAGCAGGGCGAACTCCTGTTCCGCACTGCGCGCGATGTGTTCGCCAAGCTGTCGATGGCGGAAGGACTGATCTCCGAATCAAAGGACCGGCCCAAGGGGCCGCTCAAAATCCAGACAACGGTGGCCTTTGGCTCGACTTGGCTCACGCCGCGCATTCGGGAATTTCTCGATCTCTACCCCGAAATCCAGGTCAGCTTGGTGGTCGATGATGCCGAGCTCGATCTGTCGATGCGAGAAGCCGATGTGGCGATTCGTATGGCGCCGCCGCGCCAGCCGGATCTGATCCAGCGTCACCTCGTCAGCATCCAGGTCCATGTCTATGCTGCCGCGGACTACGTCAAGAAGCATGGCATGCCGCAAAGGCTCGAAGACCTCGATAAACATCGACTGGTCGTGTATGGGGAAGACTCTCGCCCGCCGGTGCAGAACGTCAACTGGCTGCTCGATGCCGGGACCGGGCCCGGGCAGGAGCGCAAGCCGATTCTAACGGTGAACAATTTCTACGGCATGCTTCGCGCCGTGGTCAGCGGGCTCGGCATCTCCGCGTTGCCGGATTTCATGGCCAACGAATATACCGAGCTCGTTCGCGTCTTGCCGGAACTGACCGGCCCGCCGGTCGAAGCGTATTTCGTCTATCCCGAGGAACTGCGTTCCTCGAAGCGCATCAGCGTCTTCCGTGATTTCCTATTGCGTAAGGTAGCGGAGACCCGGCTCAGCTAATCTCTGTAAGCCATCGAGATTCGAACTTGAGAGACGACGCCGCGGAGCGTTGCAGTTTTTGCAGACGAGCTAGAAGAAATTCCGGGTGGTGGTCGCCCGTAGAATGCTGCATGGTAAACATGCGTTGCGGCGCACCGAGTTTTTGTCGGCGCTAACCGCCGACATAGGGTTCCGGGACTTGTGCCCGGAAAAAGGGTCTGCGGACCCTTACGTCTCCCAGACGTGAAGCCTCCCTGTTCAAACTTGGCCGGAACTTTGGTTCCGGCCAATTTCTTTTTGACAAGTCGCTTCGGCAGCTTCGCGAATCGAAAGCCTCGGTCAAGCCTGGCGTCTGCGATACGTGCAAATCTGCGCGGATCGAGACTAAACTCCACGTCTTGGTTTGGATGAGCCCCTTGTGTACCTGGCTACGAGCGAGGAGAGGACGACGATATGAAAGACGGATACCGGTTCGTCGATTGCGACATGCACATCATGGAGCCGATTGATCTCTTCGATAAATACCTCGATCCGGCATTCAAGCGGCGTGTCACATCGTCGACGCGGCCGACCAATTCCGGAAGCACCGGAATGCGCCGCCGACCGCTGTGGTTCTTCGATGGGTCGCCGATCAGCAACGACGGCAACATCTCGCAGTACAACCGAATACGCGGACCCCTCGTGTCGGCCCGCGCCAATACAAGCGTGATGTTCGCCGTCGAGCGAGGGTACGACGCGGAGGCCCAACTCATGGGCATGGAAATGGAAGGAATCGACATTGCCGTGCTGTTTCCGACGGTGGGTCTGTCGTTCCTCGCTCGCGACAATATGGATCCGCAGCTATCGGCCGCGATCTCCAGGGCCTACAACGACTGGCTGCATGATTTCTGCCAGCACAGCCCCGAGCAGTTAAAGATGGCGGCAATGCTCCCCATCCACGATGTCAACCTCGCCTGCCAAGAGCTTGACCGATGCGTTCGCGACCACGGAGCCGTTGGAGCTTTTGTGCGGCCCAACTATGTCAACGACCGTTATTGGCACTCTACCTACTGGGACCCGCTTTACAGCCTGCTCCAGGACCTCAACGTCCCGCTGTGCTTTCATGAGGGGACCGGATCGTACTATTCGACGATCGAGCCGCGCTTTGGCGAGAACCGGTTCATGCGCCACGTGGCGAGCCACTCGACCGAGATGCAGCTCGCTCTGATCGCGTTGATGCTGGGGGGCATCTTCGAGTTCTATCCGCGGCTGAAGGTGGCGTTCCTCGAGGCGCAGAGCTGGTGGGTGCCCGGACTGTTGGGGCGTATCGAATGGGATCTCCGGCAACACCGTGACGCCGATGCACCCTATCTCAAACTCTCGCCCCTCGAATATTGGCAACGCAACTGCTTCTCGGCGATCGAGAGTGGCGAGCGCGAGGTGGGATCGGTCGCCGAACTCCTGGGCGGGGCCGACAACATCTGCGTATCGACCGATTTCCCGCATTTCGACTCGAGCTTCCCCGAGGTGTCGACGCGGGTGTTGAACAATCCGAGCATCACACCCGAGATCGCCGGTAAGATCCTGTACGGCGGCGCTCGCCTCTACGGCTTCACCCAGGCCGACTTCGAAAAAGCCGATATTGCCACAAAGCGGCGCGATAATCTGCACGCAGCGCAGGTGTAACTATCGATCGTTCTACTAATGCGCCGGGGTCGCTTGTGCGCGAACCCCGGGCGCGGCTATGCGATAATAGCCCAGAGCGGCAGCAAGATAGCCGCCCAGCCGAGGACCGATAGCGTAAAGATGCACATCATTGCCGCTCGCACCGAGAGCGGATTTTGGGCATTGGTCTCCGCCTCGAGCGGAGTAGCGGAATGCCGAAAGCTGGGAAGCGCAAGCACGACATCACCTTCAAACCGATCGAGGAGACCGTCTCATGCGAGGCGTTAATATGTGGTGAACACGGTCAGGGTCGCAGCGGCCAAGCAAAACTGAGCTCGTGACCGTCGGGATCGGTCAGGTGGAAAAAGCGCTCGCCCCACTCGGCGTCACGTGGCGCAGTGTCCGGCCGGCAGCCCGCGGCGACCAAACGGGAATACAACGCATCGACTTCCGACTCGTAGAAGATCACGCGGCCCCACCAGGACCTGTGGCGCTCGGCCGGCTGAGCGATCAGGTTGAGAAAATTGCCGCCAGCGCGAAAACTAGTGAATGCCGCGTCTTCGCCGCCGTAAAGCAGCTCAAATCCCAGCATGCGGTAAAATCGTACGGCGCGCCGCATGTCGTGAGTGGCGAGGGTGACGGCGCTGATGCTCTCGATCATGGCGACCCACCGCAATCCTCTAACAACATCCCTTGGTCATTTAACCAGAGCCCGACCCCCGCCTGCGCTGCTCACCGTCTGAAATCAGCCAGTACAGACCTCCCAGAGCGAGCGCAAGACCGCCAAATCCCAGCAAGGTCTCAACGCTCGCCGCTGCGTAATCCAACAGAACAATCTTCCGAGCAACTACGATGATCGCGATGAGCACAATAATACGAACCTGAATGGCTCCGGATCTTTGTCGAATCGCCAACACGATCGAGTGATTGAATTCCACTAAAATTATTACAGTAAGAATCAACCCGAACGTATCTTTCAGCGCCCCGGTTTCCATAAACGCGATGCCTACGCGAAAATCGTCGACCAAGGTGATGCCCACCAGGATTAGTGCATAGAGGATGATTATCGAAATGATAAACACCAAGATTCCAAGAATAATCTGTTCGAACCACTCGTATGGTGTATGCCCTTTCGCCTGCTTTCTGAACAAGTCGAGCAGAAACATGGGCGCCTCCGTTCGGTGAGTTGCGCTAGATTGGTCTTACTCCGGCCGGGCATTGTGGCATGCCTGTCCCGCAAGGCCAAGTCGAGGACTTTTCCGTTACTCGGAACCGATGTCCGGTCGTACTGGGCAAGGCGACATCCCGTTGCTCAATCTTCTCGCCGACCCATCGTTTAGACGGCGATCGCGGCCAGATCTCGCTTGGAGGCTGAGATGACAAAAGCGTACTTGAAGCGCGAGGCGGCTCAGGCGCGGGCCTATTCGCAAGCGGTGATCACCGACGGGGGAAAGGTCGTTTGGCTGGCCGGACAGGTCGCGGCCCAAGACGCTTCCGGCAAATCGCTCGCCGCTGATTTCGACGGCCAAGTCCACGAGGTGTTTGCGCGGTTGGGAAAGACCATCGAGGAGGCCGGCGGCTTACTAGCCGACATGGTGACGATGACCGTGTTCATCACCGATGCACGGTTTGGCGATCGCTTTACCCAGCTGCGGAAGGAGATCTTCGGCGACAATTTTCCGGCGAGCGCGCTTATTACTGTCGCCGCTCTCGCGCGTCCGGAACTGCTCGTGGAAGTTCAGGGCATCGCGGTGATCGACTGAGGTATCTTCCTGACGCAGGCGCATTGCGCTTCTCGCGCTCTTTTCTCGGACCTTGCCGAGGGTACCGCCGCTTCTCACCTTGAGGGTCAA
>DATEQL010000743.1:0-7081 GCA_035272665.1 Allostellaceae bacterium | reverse complement strand
TGTCCAGACAGTGCAATAACCTTGCAGAACCGGTGCCCAAACCTTGCCCAGTCAGTTAGCTCACAAGCAAAACGGGCATCCCTGGTAATAACTCAATTAAATTCCCCAGGATGGTCGAGTTTTTCCGCAACCTGCTAATGGGCGGGTTGCTGAGGCGTTGAAGAATCTGCAGCTCCGGACTTGGTCCTCTGCGGCGCCGGCATGGTGTCTTAATCAAAGGGCTACGGAAGAGTTGAAGGCCCTGGGAGATATAGATGTGCTCGCGGTGGGCCCCGGTGGATCGTGCGTATGGATAGTAGAGGCCAAAGATTTGAAATTATGTAGGACCTTAGGCGAGGCGGCGCGTCGCCTATCGGAGTATCGGGGAAAGCTGACGCAAAAAGGTAAACCGGACAAGCTGCTGAGACACCTTCAACGGGTATCGTATATTCGGAAAAATGCGTCCGCCCTTTGCAATCGTCTGGCTTTGAGTGCAGCTCCAAAGGTCTGTGGCTTGGTAATTGTTCATGCTCCTCAGCCGATGGAACAAATCAAAAGCGATACCGGAGCAGATGGCACTTTCGTCATGCTATCGGATATCGGCAAAGTCCCGTGGGCAACAGGGTGGCCCACGAAAACCTGACAACACTCGTAATTGCGTTCGTCCTCCGGTTACTAGTTCAATGGCCGCTACGGGTCCAGGCCGCGCGAAAGCGGCTGGTCTTGAGGTGTCGAGCGGCCGTGGGTGTCTGCTGTTCGCATCGCAGAAGTCCGGCATGTTCCAGCCGCTGTGGTGGCTCGACGGCCCGCGCGTGGGTCTCACGACCCGCGAGGAAAAGCATGCCGTCCGCCGCAACGGTTCCATCACCCGACCCTGGGTGCCGGTTCAACCGCGCTGCGCCAGCGCCTTCGGCTCGTTGTAGCTGGCGACGTCGGTACCGCGATAGAGGATCCGGGCGTTGCGCTCGGTGATGGTGCGGTGAAATGCCACGAATTCCGCGTCGAGATCGCGGGTCGGCTGCGGCTCGAGCGCAAAATGGTGATGGCGATCCTCGCCGCGCACGAGGGAGGCACTGTCCTCGCCGGCGAGCTGCGCCACCATCGTCGGGATATAGCGGATGGCAAAGCCAATGCGCCGGTCGTTCGACGGGTTGGGCGGCGAGCCGTGAACCAGGCGCACGTGGTGCAGCGACATCTCGCCGGGACGCAGGGTGATGATCCGCCGTCGGGAGCGGTCGACCTCGACCATTACCTCCTGGCCGCGCGTCAAGAGATTGTGTTTGGCGAAGGTGTCGCGATGGGGGATCTGGTCGAGCTTGTGGCTGCGCGGGATGTACTCCATTGCCCCGTTCGCCTCGGTCGCTGGTGTGAAGGCGACCCACGCCGTAACGACATCTTGTGTGCTGAGGCCCCAATAGGTCGAGTCCTGATGCCACGACACAAAGGCCGGATCGGCCGCCTCCTTGATAAAGAAGTTGGTGGTCCAGCACAGGAGATCCGGGCCGTGGAGATCCTCGACCGCGTCGAGGATCGAGCTGCACCGCACGAGCTCGGCGAGCCAGGTAAACAGCAGGTGCGATTTATGGCGCAGATCGCCCTTGAGCGGTCCGCCCGTCCGCCGCTCGAACGCCTCGAGCCGGCTCCGCAGCTCCGCGGCCTCGCCCTCGGACATGATCCGGATCGGGAAGACGCAGCCCTCCTCCCGGTACTGTTCGATCTGGGCCGGCGTCAGACACTTCGGCATCGATCCTCCCAATCGTAGCGGGCAAGGGCGAACCGGATCACTAGCACTCCCTGGAACGAACGACCATGGTCAGCCCTCCCCGACTTGCGGGGGGATAGACATTTCCGCCACACCGGGCCATCCACGGGAACCAATCATAAGCAAAAACAAACCCGACCGGGTTTGAGCCGCCGAGCCGACTACGGTTCGGATCAGCTGGCGGCCAACTCGGGGGAAACGCGCCTGCATCAATGGCTCGTCGCATTATCCACAAAAGAGCCAGGAGCGTGCACAGGGCATCGCGGTTCTCGAACAAGGCGTGCTCCGAGCCGTCGATCTGCACCGATTCGTCCAGGCAATCGCGCCGCCGGCGCGGCTGATGCGGCGAGGGGAGACGATGCGGACGATCCTGCCGTGACCCATTGGCGACCATCCAACCGCGTGAGTCCCGCGACGCTCGACATCATGAAGGAAGCTGAGTTCCTCGGAAACGATGAACAGCCCAGGAAGCCCGCCCGCCGAATCCAGGCCGGGCAAAGACACCCGTACCCGGTTCCACGAATGATAATTACTCCCTTGGTCGAGTGAGCTCAGACTCAATCTCCGGTTGAGAGAGTATTATACGCGAGATCGGGGCGCAAGGGCAGAGCATAAAGCTAGGTGCGACCGATGCTCCGCCGCCTTGCTTTTGCCCCGGAGAATTTGTGCCGGTGACGGACAGCCTCTTGGCGCTCGAACATCGGGAAGTCACTAGCGCATTCGAGAACACAGCCGGAACTTGCGTCAAAACGGCTACGCTATCTTTCACGGTCTCGTGTGAGCCGCGTCACACCTCTAATAAGGTCCATTAACTATCCTCCTAAAGCGTCGGCGCGACCTATCCGGGCTCACGCCTTTAGCGCATGGAGCGCGACGTACGGACCTTTGGGAGCAACCAGACAATGAGCCAGCTGCCGATCGACGCCAGTAGTTCTGTAGTGGCACTATTGCTAGTCGGCTTTTACGCCACGAGCCGCTTTAATATGCCGCCTGCCGCTCGCTCACAGACGAGTCGGTTCCAGTATGTTGGGAGCTGTGTGTGCTATGTCCTCTCGTCCGCAGGTCTGTTTTTTCTTCTGACGTGGCTGCTTATAAAAAATCCGCAGGCACTCGCCTTCCTGCAATTCGGCGCGTCTACAGCGCTGTCAAATGATGTAACCCAGCTTGCCGCGCCGCTAATCGTTGCTCTCGTCATGACCACCCTGCTTCCATCGTTCCCAATGTTGCGCGATGTCGATGCCGCCCTGTTGCGAATATTCCATCGGATGGGTTCGATTCCGATAGCTGCAGCTGAGTGGTCAAAGCGAATGAACAAGGGTGAGTTTGTGATCTCCAGCCACCTCTTAAAAGAACTGGGGAAACATATCGGCGACAGCTCAGTACTTGCGGATGATATGGTAGACGAGCTTCGGACTGATCCATCGGTCGATAGCGCGCGCTATCGATTCACCCGAAATCTTGCAGTCTACGTCTCGCTGAGCAACTTGGATAGCCAAACCCGTTTTACCGAGACCTACCCCGAGGAGGCTGCAGCATTCGAGAAGACAATAGCCAGCTTCTTCGCCCAATCCACAGGCTTCTTCGCACTGACGAAGCGACTGTCCCTCCAAAAGCTTGATCCCGTACCAGAGCCAATCAAAAACGCTCGAGAGGGCTACAAATCGCTTTGCCACGATGTGTACGAAGAGATCCGGCTGATGCTGGCTCGGGTTCTTCTCTACAGCAGCAACGGGCAACACGAAGTGGGACGGCGATTAGCCGGCCTTGGTTTCGTCATCCAATACCCGCAGCAGATTAGAATTCCCACTAATTTGTTGGTATCGAATGCTGGCGGTGTCATGGCGCTGTTTGCTGTTGTGACCCTTTTGGCGACCGGGAACGGAGTGACCATAGGCCAAGCGCTGATTATCGGATGTCTGGTCGCCGTTAACCACTCGGTCGGTGCGGTTGCTGCTGTGGTGCCGAAACAGCTTTGGGGATTCGCCAAGG
The DNA here is from genome assembly GCA_035272665.1 of Allostellaceae bacterium. Taxonomy (GTDB): domain Bacteria; phylum Pseudomonadota; class Alphaproteobacteria; order ATCC43930; family CGMCC-115725; genus AP-15. Next base: position 3,351 of record DATEQL010000743.1, on the reverse strand, counting down.
TCAACGATGCAGACGGACGACCGATAGCCGCCTACGCGGTCTCTGCATTGTGCACGTTCACAGTCTGCTTACCAATCATGCTTGGTTTCTGGCTGCTTCGACCTGAGTTATCGCTGCCTCCCATCCCCTTCTCCGCGCAGTGCAAGTGGCTGCTGCTGCCCGTTGCCATGGCCGCTGCACTGGCCTTTGAATGTGACGATTACGTCGCCGTGAATAAAGTGCCAGCTTGGCTGCAGTGGATAGAGGGTGCGGCACTGGCCGTCGTCATGGCATTTGCCGGCTTTGTAGCGGTGCAGTGGATCTACCAAAGTCTTGGTACAGCCATCCCACCACGCGTATTACTTCCCATTCTACTCAGCGCGTCGCTGGGATTCCTGTTCGGAGCCACCATTCCGAGCGGTTATCGCAGAATCCTGCGGCAGATACACGCCGAGCGCGGCGGCGATCTGACGCTGCCGCCATCGTCGGTTGGCGCAACGAATAGCGCCATATCCAATGAACCCATGAAATCCAAGCCCCGGTGCTGGCGGCATAATTCGCCAGTTGCGCCGTCAGCTCTTGTTCGGACTTTATCCGAGCAGGCTCTTGGCAGTGGCCGACCGGCGTCAGACCCGCCGAGGCGCATCGGAGGGGGCCGCCACCGGCTGACCTAGCTGCTCGCTCCCAAGAGAACGCCAGCGAACGCTGCGATCGCGTCGGGGTCCATGACTCGGCGCTCGTCCTGCCGGTTGCCGTTGTGGTTGAGCGGTCGGAACAGCGGCCCCACGTCAGCGCCGTGCTCCGAGGCCTCCAGATAGGCGCGCGAGCGCGTCGCGCGCCGCCCTTGCGGCAAGTCACGCAGCAGATCGAAGCCGCGGTTCTGGTGCAGGTCGCCGACTTTAGAGCGCGGCGAACTCGGCGCGTCGCAATCCGACCTCCAAGCCGATCGCGCGTCTCGGCGAGTTGCTCGGGTCACAGCTCGAGCGCTCGACAGTCTGGTTTTAAAGCGCAAGCGATTGTCGGCGGCGTGACCGCTGGCCACATGCGAACCGAGGAGCCTATCGTCGTTACGGGCTGCAAGCGGCCGGCCCGACTACCTTTCGATCTATCGTGATGCGGCCAAGCGATATCCCGACAAGGACCGCGGCTGTCCGGTTGAAGGATTCTTCCCGCCGAAACTCGCGGGACCCGTCGCTTGCCACCTCACCCTCCCGCTACACGGGTCTATCCCTCTCCCCGCTCGCGGCAAGAGGGTTTCGGTGAGGGGTATTCGCCGATCGCCTTGGAAAATATCGCCGATGCGCGCGCCGACGTCGACGGCTACATCGCGGCGCAGCGACTGGCCGGCAGCGAAGCCGCGGCGGCCAAAGAGATTGCCGAACGCCTTGTCGCCGCGGGGCGGCTCGAGGAAGCCCTCCACTGGGCAGAGCGCGCGGACGTGCCAGCGCTCGAACGCGGGAATATCGCCCGGCTGAAGGTCGACATCCTCGATCGGCTCGGCCGCACCGAGGATGCGCAGGCCGTCCGCTGGTCGATATTCGTGACCTCGTTGTCGCCCGACCTGGCCGAATATCTCGACCGGGTGGCGGAGGTCGCCGCGGGCGAGGCTCGCCAAAGGGCGATCGCGGCCGCCCGCGGACATCCCGACGTGCACCGGGCCTTGCCACTGTTGGCCGACCTCGCTCCGGATATCGCTGCCGATCTAGTGCACCGGCGTCTCGGGGAAATCCAGGGTGAGGTCTACTTCGTGGCGCGGCCCGTCGCTGACCGCCTCGCGCAAACTCTCCCAGTGGCTGCCATCCTACTCTATCGCGCGATGGCCGACGCCGTACTGCGCAACGGTCAGTCGCTGGCGTACGATTATGCCGTCCGGATCTGGTCGCCGCCGAGAGGCTCGTCCCGAACGTCAAGGACTGGCTCGGGCATCTACCTCAGGAAGCCTACCGCCAGCGGGTCGCGACCGAGCATCGGCAGAAAAGGGCGTTCTGGAAGAGGATGGAGCGGGCGGGATTGCCATGGCGAGGATGATTCTCCCTCGCTTAGTCATTCGGTCGCAACGAAACAGCGGGAGGCCTTCATCACCTCGCCGTTGCGAGTGCATTCCGGCAATGCGAGGGCGAGGAAGGCGTCGGTGATGCTCTCGGGCGATGGCAGGCGGCTAGGGTCTTCGCCGGGGAAGGCGCGGGCGCGCAGCCGGGTGCGGACGATGCCGGGATCGATCAGGTTGGCGCGCACCCGGGTCTTGCTGATCTCACCGGCATAGATCTTGACCAGCATTTCGAGGCCAGCCTTGCTAACGGCGTAGGGACCCCAATAGGGGAAAACGCCTCGCGCGACACCAGACGTGACAAAGATCGCGCGTCCGGCGGGGGCAGCGCGCAGCAGCGGGTCCATCGCCCTAATCAGGCGCCAGTTCGCGGTCAGGTTCAAGTCAACGACCTCTGCCCAGGTGGCGGGGTCGATATGGCCGAGCGGCGAGAAAACACCAAACTCGGCGGCGTTGCCGACAAGGACATCGAGCCGGCCATAGCGGTCCAACAGCTTTGCCGCCAGCTCGTCGATCTTGATGAAATCGCGCAGATCGAGGGGGACGAGAGTAGCGCTGCCGCCGGCACCGCGGACGGCGTCGTCGACTTCTTCGAGGCCGCCCACTGTGCGCGCCGCCAGGACGACGTGCGCTCCCTCGCGCGCGAAGCGTTCGGCGACGGCGGCGCCGATGCCGCGCGACGCACCGGTAATCAGCGCGATCTTACCAGCGAGACGCCCGGCTTCGGCGGGCACCTTCACACAGGTGCGGCGAGCAGCGAGAGTTGTACGGCGACCTTGCCGTTATCGGCATCGATATGCGGGATCGGGTAATCGCCGGTAAAGCAGGCGTCGCAGAAGCGCGGTGCCAAGTCATCGCGTGCGGGCTCCCCCATCGCTCGGTACAGCCCGTCGATCGACAGGAAGGCGAGGCTGTCGACGCCGATTAACTCGGCCATTCCCTTGACATCCAAATGCGCGGCGAGCAGCTGGTCGCGCTCCGGCGTGGCGATCCCGTAAAAGCACGGATGACGCGTCGGCGGGCTCGAGATCCGCATGTGGACTGAGCGCGCGCCAGCACGCCGGACCATCTCGACGATCTTGATCGAGGTGGTTCCTCGCACGATCGAATCGTCGACGAGGATGACCCGCTTGCCGTTGAGGTTGGCCCGGCTGGCGTTGTGCTTCAGGCGAACGCCGAGGTGGCGGATCTGGTCGGTCGGCTCGATGAAGGTCCGGCCGACGTAATGATTGCGGATGATCCCGAGCTCGAAAGGTAGCCCTGATTCCTGGGCATAGCCGAGTGCGGCCGGCACACCCGAATCGGGGACTGGGACGACAATGTCC
>DATEQL010000742.1:0-3123 GCA_035272665.1 Allostellaceae bacterium | reverse complement strand
CTCGTCGATCAGCTGGCGTGCGGTGATGCCGGCCGGGGCGAGCTTTACTCCCGGATCGCGCACCCTCCCGGAGACCGAGAAGGTCCGCAAGCCCTTGCGTCCGTTGCGGCCGTGGCTGGCAAACCACTCGGCGCCCTTCTCGACGATGTCGCGGACCCAGTAGAGGGTTTCGATATTGTTGCACAGGGTCGGCCGGCCGAAGAGCCCGACCTGGGCAGGAAAGGGCGGCCGCTGTCGTGGTAGCCCCCGCTTGCCTTCGATGCTTTCGAGCATCGCCGATTCTTCGCCACAGATATAGGCGCCGGCACCGCGGCGAAGGTGGATCCGCGTATGCGGCGCCAAGCCCGTCGCCTCGACCGCAGCAATCTCGCTTTCGAGGATCGCTTTGCATTGCGGGTATTCGTCACGCAGGTAGATGTAGATTTCGGCCGCCTCAACCACCCAGGCTGCGATCAACATGCCTTCGAGAAAGCGGTGCGGGTCGGTTTCAAGGAAATGGCGGTCCTTGAAGGTGCCGGGCTCGCCCTCATCGCCATTGACCGCCATCAGCCGGGGCGCCGACTCTTGGCGCACGAGGCGCCACTTGCGCCCGGTCGGAAACCCTGCGCCGCCGAGCCCTCGCAGGCCCGAATGTTCGAGGATCCCGATCAATTCTTCGCGGCTGCGTTCCCCGACGAGACAGGCGCCGAGCAGGTGATAGCCGCCCGCCGTGCGGTAGGCGTGGAGGCCGACAAATTCCGGGACCGACGGGTGGGTCTCGCTGGCCGCGACAGCAGCAGCGACATTGTCGACCGTGGCGTTTTCATGCAGGGCGTGCCCGATCGCCACGACCGGCGCGCGATGACACCCTCCCATGCAAGGCGCACGCACGACGCGGACGCCGTCGCCAAGCTGGCGGCGCAGTTCGTCGAGCAATCGCGTCGCGCCGGCCAGTTCGCAGCTGAGGCTGTCGCACACGCGGACGGTCAGCGGCGGCGGTGGTGCCTCGTCATCCATGACGATGTCGAAATGGGCGTAGAACGACGCGACCTCGTAGACTTCGACGAGGGCGAGCCGCATCTCCTCGGCCAGCGCCGCCAGATGGCGCGCATGCAGGCAGCCGAGATGGTCCTGCAGCAGATGGAGGTGCTCGATCAGCAGATCGCGCCGCCGCTCGCGCTGCCCGAGCAGCGTCTGCACCTCGGCGAGAGCCGCCGGATCGACCTGCCGTCCCTTCGGCTGATTGGGTCCGCGCCGGCGGCCCGAACCGGGATGGATGCGGCGGTCGTGCTTCGGGGACGGCGGCATCGGCAGCTTACACCGCGCCCTCCGTGTGCAGCGCCGCGATCTCGTCCTTGCCGTAGCCGAGCCAGCCGAGGATCTCGTCGGTGTGTTCGCCGAGCAATGGCGAGCGCTTTACCTCGACCGGCGAGTCGGAGAGGTTGATCGGCGACCCGACCTGGACGTAGCGGCCGCGCGTCGGGTGATCGAGCTCGACCAAGTAGCCGCGCTCATAGAGTGACTTATCCTCGTAGATGTCCTTCATCGACAGGATCGGGCCGCACGGCACGTCGACCTCGTTCAACGCAGCCATGACCTCGAATTTGGTCTTGGTCATCGTCCACTTCTCGATGATCGAAAAGCATTCGGGGATCTTGAGCAGTCGCGCTTGCGGCGTCGCGAAGCCGGAATCGGTGATCAATTCCTCGCGGCCGCAGAGCTTCATCAGTGGCTCCCAGCAGGGCGGCTGGATGATCACATAGACGTAGTCGTTGGGCCCCCCGGGAGCGCAGCGCAAGGCCGCGCCAGGTTGTCCGCCACCGGAGGCGTTGCCGGCGCGCGGCACCGCGTCGCCGAATTCCTTGTTCGGGTACTCGGTCAGCGGTCCGCGCGCCAAGCGCTGCTGGTCGCGCATCTTGACCCGACACAAATTGAGCACCGCGTCGGTCATCGCGACCTCGACCCGTTGTCCTCGGCCGGTACGCTCGCGCTGGTAGAGTGCGGCGAGGATGCCGGCGATCGTGTGGACCCCGGTGCCGCTGTCGCCGATCTGCGCGCCGGTCACGGTCGGCGGGCCGTCCTCCCAGCCGGTCGTGCTCGCCGCCCCGCCCATACATTGGGCAACATTCTCATAGGCCTTGCAGTCCTGGTACGGCCCCGGACCGAACCCTTTGATCGAGGCATAGATGATCCGCGGGTTCAATTCCTGGAAGCGCTCCCAGGTGAAGCCCTGACGATCGAGGACACCAGGGCCGAAATTTTCGATGATCACGTCGCTGCGCCGAACCAGCGCCTCGATCACCGCCTTGCCCTTAGGGGATTTTAGATTGACCGTGATGCTGCGCTTGTTCGAGTTCAGCATCGTGAAATAGAGGCTGTCGGCGCCCTTGACGTCCTGCAGCTGGCCGCGGGTGATGTCGCCGCGGCCGGGCATCTCGAGCTTGATCACGTCCGCACCCATCCACGCCAACAGCTGCGTCCCGGTCGGTCCTGCCTGGACATGGCTCATGTCGAGGATCCGGACACCTTCCAATGCCTTGCTCAATGTTCGCCTCGCCTTAATTTGTCATTCCCGCGAAAGCGGGAACCCAGGGGCCACCGCTCCGTGGCTCGCCCCTGGGCCCCCGCCTTTGCGGGGGCGACGGTTTTCTCGGATGCCGAGTCGCCGTCGCGTATCGCGTCGAGAAAATCGCCGTGCTGCTCGACGTGTGCGGCGAGCCCCAGCGTATGCTCGCGCGCCAGCCGCTCGACGAGTTCAGGGTCGCGGTGTTCGAGCGCCTCGATGATGCGCATATGGTCGACGATCGAGCGGGCCGCGCGGTTGTCTTGGTGGATCGTGATCTTGCGGATCGCGCGCATGTGGATGAACAGGTTTTCCGTCATTTCGACGAGCAGGGCGCAGCCGCTCATCCGGATGATCGCCTGATGAAAGGCGATGTTGGCATCCGAGTACTCGGCGAGCCGCTCGCCGTCGTTTCCGGCGCTGAACTCAGCCATGAGGCAGCGCAGCCCAGCGATATCTGCGGTCGAGGCGCGCTCGGCGGCGAGCCGCGCCGCCATGCTTTCGAGCGCCGCCATGACCGTGATCATCTCGACGATCTCGCGCTTGGTCTTGCGCACGACAAAGATGCCGCGGCGCGGGCG
>DATEQL010000741.1:0-5636 GCA_035272665.1 Allostellaceae bacterium | reverse complement strand
GCCGAATATCGGATCACCTGCGCGGTCTTCGAGAAGATGTAGCGGCGGTCGGGCGATCGGCCTCGCAACCGCTGGTCCACGCCCTGCAGATCGTCAAGGAGCTTTCAAATGGACGAAATCGGTTTTGACGGGCTTGCCAGTTGGGTGACGGAAGCCGGCTTGATCGGCCGGACCGAGAGCGAGCTGATGACCGGTTTCTGCCGGCGGCTCGCCGATGCGGGGTTACCGCTGGCACGCGCCATGGTCATTCTCGACACGCTGCACCCGATTTATGAGGGTCGCGTGTTCCGCTGGCGCGCCGATGCACCCGACGCAACCGAGGTGGTGGATTATGGGCGCACCAACGAGGGCGAGGCGGCAGAGAGCTGGCGACGCAGCCCTTTCTACTATTTGCTGCAGTCGGGTGGAAGGGACATGCGGCGCCGCTTGACGGCCGGCGATGCGGCCGATTTCCCCGCGATCATCCAAGCGCGCGATGAAGGGATGACGGACTACCTGGCGCTGGTTCATCGCTTCGCCGCCGAAGGCGTGATCGGCGAGATGGATTGCGTTTATTCTTCCTGGTCTACGGATGCGGCAGGCGGCTTTGACGAAGCTGCGATCGACGCGCTGAAGAGGCTCGCGCCGTTTCTCAAACTCGCCCTCAAGTCGGCGGCACTCGCGCGCATAGCTGGGACGCTCGTCGAAACCTATCTCGGCCGCGATGCGGGCCGGCGAGTGCTGAACGGCCGAATCGCCCGTGGCATCGCCGAGAAAATTGGTGCGGTGCTGTGGTACAGCGATCTACACGGCTACACCCAAATCGCAGACAGCGCTCCCCCGGAACAGATCATTCCTCTGCTCAATGACTACGCTGATGTGGTCGTCTCTGCCGTCCACGGTCATGGCGGCGATGTGCTGAAGCTGATCGGCGATGGAACACTCGCCATTTTTACGGTCGAGGACCGCGAGAGGGCCTGCTTTGCGGCACTTGCTGCCGCGGCGCGAGTGCGCCGGGAGGTTGTCGCGCTCAATACGACCCGTGCCGGAGCCGGGTTGCCCACGACCGAGGTTTATCTCGCGCTGCATGTTGGTGACGTCTTCTACGGGAATGTCGGCAGCAAGGATCGCCTCGATTTCACGGTTATCGGTCCGGCGGTGAATGAGGTCAGCCGGATCCTGGCGATGAGCCGATCGGTCGAGCAGGATGTGTTGCTCTCGGCCAGCTTCGCCGGCGCGCTTGGCTCCGACATGCGCCGCCGGCTGGTTTCGGTCGGCCGTTACGCTTTACGCGGCGTCTCGCAACCGCAGGAGCTGTTCACTCCCGAGCTCGACTGGGACATCCGGTGAGCGGCGGGCTGAGCCCCACACTTTTTCCGCGTGCTCGGAGCTCTCCGCGTGCAAGCCGGGAAAGATTGCGGATGCCTCATGGCCGCCCTGTCCGAGCGGTTGTTTACGATCGTCACTCTGGAGCCGTAGGCTGTTGACTTCTGTGGTCGCCTGCCCCGGCAAAAAACGAGGTCGCCGCGATGCTGCTAAACCGCGATGAGATTCGTCAGAACAAATCCTTCGACCTGCTGACCGACGCGATCCTCGGGCGCGATCAGCCCCGCACCGCCGACCTTTTCTTCCGCATGGTTGCGCGGGACGGGCGCTCGGTCGGTGATGCGCTCAGCGTTGTGGCGGCCGCCGAGGCACCCTTCGTTCAGGTACCGAGTCATATCAACGTGCGGGATGGGCAAATCACGCTGATCAACAACGACCACACGATCCTCGGCCTGCGGGCATCCACTTACCTGATGCCGTTTCTGCCGAAGAAGTACCGGCTGCTGCCGCTCCTGCAAAGCGTCTGGTACATCCCCGCCGGGCTCGATATCTGGAACCAGCTACTCGGCAAGTATCCCGGCCGCTACGCGACGATGAAGGGGATCACCGTGCCGCCGCCGAGCTACGGACCGGTCGTCTGGAACGACGATCAGGAGCCGATCCGCGGGTCGGGATCGGTCGAAGAGCGGTTGCAAAAGCATATGATCGCCACGGTCAGCGGCGATTCGCATCGGTCCTACGGCTTGTTTCTAGGGCTCGCCGAAGACGAAGAAATTCGGTCGCGGCTCGCCGATCAGCTGCAATTCCTCGGGCTCATCGATCTGCAGGATACCGTGATCGGCCGCAAGGCGCGCAATACCGGCCACAAGGCGATCCGGGCTCGTTCAATCACCGACCTCGCCGACTTCATCGGCTGGGAGCGCTCGCACGGCGTCTATTACATGGGCGTACCGGACATGGCGATCGGTCCGCTCTACTACTCCCTTTACGATGCGGTCTGCGTCCGGATGGCCAGCGAGTTCCCGGATGGTGGGGTCAACCTCAAGCAGACCAATCAGACCTCGCTGGGCCCGAGCGAGGTCGAGGACATGGTTCGGCAGTTGATGCAGGCCGACACAGACGCAGTATGGGATCTCCTGACCGCTCACCTGAAACACGGCAAATCGATTAGGAGCCTCGGTAACGCGATCCAGGTCGGTGCGGCCGAACTTATCCTGCGCACTACAGTGCCGCGGCAGTTCACCAACGGGCAGCATCCGTTCGATTACTGCAACGTCGCGAATAACTGGATGCGCACCAGCAACAACCCCTACCAGCCGCGCATCCTCTATCTGATGGCCAGCTTCATCAACGACGTGGCGCACGAAAACAAATTGCAGAACTCGGTGATCGAGCAGGAGTGTGCCGCTTTTGATCTTTCGGGACGAGCGCCCGACGCTTTATTGCCCGAGCTGGACGAGGCGATCATGGCACTCGACATCCCACGCACCACGGCTCTCGCCAACGCCTATCTGCAGTCGGGAGCGGACCGCAGGACGTACCAGGCCACGGTCGCGCTCGCCGCGTGCCGGTTCCAGGACGACCCGCACAACCAGAAGATCACGATCTCGACCTTCGAGGAATACGCTCACAACTCGACCCATCTGCGCGATCGCGTACTGCTTGCGACGGCGCGGCTGCTGGCCGGGTGGACGAAGATGCCCGGCGAGCGCGATTGCTATGCCCGCTTCGAGAAGGATTGGATCTACCACTGAGGAAGGAGAGCGACCATGGCCCGCGCGTACAATGTGATCGATTCCGACGGCCACATATTGGAGCCACTCACCTTGTGGAAGGACTATCTCGATCCGGCCTACCGTGATCGCGCGCCGAAGCTGGTGATCGACACCGACGGCAAGGAGATGCTGCTGGTCGAGGAGCAGGTGCTCGGGAGCCAGCAGGGGATGGGTGGGATCGGCGGGGTCGGCGCGCGCCAGGGCGTCGTGTCGTCCGAGACGATGAAATACGAGGAGGGCCGCCCCGGCGGCTTCGACCCGCATAAGCGCATCCCTGACATGGATCTCGACGGCATCGACGCGGCGTTCTTGTACCCGAGCATGGGTCTGTTCGCCGGCGCGGTGCACGATCCGAACCTCGCCGCTGCGCTGTGCCGCGCCTACAACCGCTGGCTCGCGGACTATTGCAAGCCGTACCCGGATCGGCTGTTCGGCATCGCCATGCTGCCAATGCAGTCAGTCGAACATGCGATCCAGGAGATGAAGTTCGCGCGCAAGGAGCTTGGCATGCGCGGCGGCTTCCTGAGGCCCAACCCGTACAACGACCGATTGATACACGACCCGGTGTACGAGCCGTTCTGGAATGCCGCCGAGGAACACGATTTCTCGATCTGCTTCCACGAAGGCGGCAGCAGCGGCATGCCGACGGTCGGCATCGACCGCTTCGAGGGCCGTGCCGCCAAGCACATCATTTCGCACACGATGGAGATGATGCTGGCGTGCCTGAGCATGATCTGGGGCGGCGTCGTCGAACGCCACCCGAAATTGCGGGTGGGTTTCCTCGAGTCGGGCGGCGGCTGGGTGGCGCCGTGGCTCGACCGCATGGACCGGCATTTCGACGACCAAGGGTTCAACGACTCCGGATTGAAGACGCGGCCCAGCGAGTTGTTCAAGCGCAATTGCTGGATCTCGTTCGAGCCGGTCGAAGGCAGCCTCCGGGTGCTCGCCGATTATATCGGGCCGCACAAGATCCTATGGGCCACCGACTATCCGCATCGCGACGGGTTCTTTCCCGGCGCGCCCGACATGGTTCGCCAGCGCCTCGAGGGCACGTCCCCCGAGACCAAGCATCAGGTGCTCGCCGGCGGCGCAATGGGGTTCTACGGCCTGAACTGAACGGATCATATCCCTCGATGAAGGTCCCGAAGGTCTCGTCAGGTTGAGGGCTCCGCCAGCTCCGGGACGTCCTTGAACACTGCGGTGCTTTCGCATGTCACGGGCATCGTCGGGAAGTGGTAGCCGCATTTTGGGCAGGGCTCCGCCAGCACCGCCTGCTCGATATGCAAGTCGAACGGCTGGTCCTGGATGTGCGCGCAGGTCGGACACACGCGGATCAGGCGGGCGCGCTTGAACTCGAAATTCGTAATGATGTCCTCCACGATCGGCCGGATCGGACCGCCCATTCTTGGCATGCTTGTGGTAGGCGTTCATGTGCCAGTCGTTAAGGGCCTCGTAGCTGGTCCAGAAACTGACCTCGTTATGCCATGTCGGATCCTGGGGATGGGTCCACCAGGTGAGGTGGAGGAAGTCAGATGATGTCGCACGTCACCGAAGACGATCTTGAATTTCTCGTAGTCGTCGGTGCTGGAGAACCGGACCCTCTGCATGCTCTGACGCTGTGAAACCGAGCGTTCCACGATTTATGCAAAGCCCGGACCAGAAGGAAAGCCCGCCGTTAGCCCCGAGAGTTCCCCTTGTGACGGCGAGCGGCACGTTGCTTCACGGGGCCTTGGCTGCGTGTCAGGTTGAACGCCGTGTTGGCGAGCGCGACGTGCGAAAATGCCTGTGGGAAGTTCCCGAGCTGACGTCCAAGGCGAGGATCGTACTCCTCCGCTAAGAGGCCGACATCGTTGCACAACGCCAGGAGCCGCTCGAAAAGCTCGCGCGCCTCGGTAATGCGCCCTTGCAGGATGAAATTGTCGGCGAGCCAGAAGCTGCAGGCGAGAAACGCCCCTTCGCCTGGCGGCAGCCCGTCGACCCCCTCCCCCGTGTCATAACGCAACACGAACCCGTCGACGACGAGGCGCTGCTCAATTGCGTTCAGGGTGCCTATGATTCTCGGGTCGGTCGGCGGCAGAAAACCGACCAGCGGCAGCAGCAGCAAGCTCGCATCGAGCGCCTTCGACCCGTAGGCCTGCACAAAGCTGCCGAGGTCGGGATCGAACGCCTTGCGGCAGACGTCCTCGTGGATTCTGTCGCGCACCTGTCGCCAGTGTTGAACAGCGCCGCCGACGCCGCCGCGCTCCTCGGCGATCTTGACCGCCCGGTCGAACGCGACCCACGCCATGACCTTGGAATGCGTGAAGTGCTGCGGCGGCCCGCGCACCTCCCAGATGCCCTCGTCAGGCTGATCCCAGATATTTGCCAAATGTCTTAGTACGACGGGCGTGATCGCGTCGCCGTGGTTATCAGGGGGCAGGCCGTGGCTATGAGCGTGGTACAACGCGTCGAGAATTTCGCCGTAAATGTCGAGTTGTGTCTGGTCGACCGCACCGTTGCCGACGCGGACGGGGCGCGACCCCTCATATCCGGGCAACCACGGGATCTCCCACTCCG